>LUZO01000157.1 GCA_001603685.1 Bacteroidales bacterium Bact_23 | reverse complement strand
GAGCAAGAATGCCGGTGGGAGGAATTGAAACGAAATGTAAATTGGAAATTGAAAGAACCGTTTTTACCTAAAGGAGAATGAAAAAAGAATATCAGGAGGTCTGGGATAATTGCCTGAAAATTATCAAAGACAACATTAACTATCAGAGCTTTAAAACCTGGTTTTCGCCAATAAAACCCGTAAAACTTGAAGACAATGTATTGACCATACAGGTTCCCAGTCAATTTTTCTACGAATGGCTTGAAGAGCACTACATCAGTTTGCTCAGAAAGACCATCAAGCAGGAACTCGGGGCAAACGGACGACTGGAATACAGTATAATAATGGAAAGCACCAATGATGCAAGGCCGCCATATACCATTCAGGTACCTACCTCAAACAAAGGTCTGCTGAGCAATCCGTCTGTTTCAATGCCCATCGACCTTAACAAAGGCTCTTCAAAGGAGATTCCCAATCCTTTTGTAATTCCCGGACTTAAGAAAATAAAGGTACATTCTCAGCTTAATGAAGCTTATTCATTCGACAATTTCATTGAAGGCGACTGCAACCGTCTTGCCCGGTCGGCAGGATATGCTGTAGCTTCCAGCCCGGGTAAAACCTCTTTTAATCCCATATTTATCTACAGTGCCAACGGGCTCGGCAAAACACATCTGGCTCATGCCATTGGCATCGAAGTAAAGAACAGATTTCCGGATAAAACGGTTCTGTATGTCACTGCCGAGCAGTTTATCCAGCAGTTTGTAGATGCGGTTAAGAATCTGAATCAGAACGACTTCATTCATTTTTATCAGATGATTGATGTGCTTCTGATTGACGATATCCAGTTTTTGTCGGGCAAGGAGAAAACGCAGGATGTCTTTTTCCACATTTTTAACCATCTGCACCAGAACGGACATCAGCTTGTAATTACTTCCGACAAGGCTCCGGTTGAGATGAAGGGTTTTGAGCCGCGTCTGCTTTCCCGCTTCAAATGGGGGCTGGCTGCCGATCTTCAGGTTCCCGACCTTGAAACCCGCATTGCAATCCTCAATAAGAGGCTGTATAAAGATGGCATTACCATGCCCGAAGAGGTGGTTGAATACCTGGCATACAGCATCACCACAAATGTGAGAGAGCTGGAAGGCGCGCTGATTTCGCTGATGGCACAGTCATCGCTGAATAAAAAGGCCATTACCATTGAGCTGGCCAGGCAGATGATTGACAAGTTCGTGAAAAATACCTCAAAGGAGATCTCGATAGACTACATTCAGAAGGTGGTAAGCGATTATTTCAACATCCATATTGACCACCTGAATTCAAAAACACGAAAGAGAGAAATTGTCCAGGCCCGGCAACTGGCGATGTATTTCTCAAAGAAACATACAAAATCCTCGCTGGCAACCATCGGTATGCACTGCGGAAATAAGGATCATGCAACGGTATTGCATGCCTGCCGCACAGTTAACAACCTGATAGAGACCGACAAGCAGTTCAGGAGTTATGTTGAAGAGATTGAAAAGAAGATAAAAATCTGAGCCGGAGATTTACTTAGAATTAATCACTAACCTCATCCGGATACGACTGTGATGAGGTTATTTTTTATGAAGAAGCTATGAAAAAATTTCTGATGGTTTGTCTGGGCAATATCTGCCGTTCGCCGATGGCCGAAGGAATTCTGCGTGAGAAACTGAGGGCTGCGAATATTGAGGCCGAAGTTGATTCGTGCGGTTTTGAAGCTTTCCATGTGGGCGACAGCCCCGACCACCGGGCCATTGAAGTGGCGCGCGCAAACGGAGTGGACATCAGCCGGTTAAAGGCAAGGTTGTTTAAAGCTTCCGATTTTGATGAATTTGATCATATTTTTGTAATGGATAAAACCAATTACAACGATGTCGCCTCCGTTGCCCGCACTGAAAAAGACCTCGAAAAGGTTGATTTCATCATGAACAGGGCATATCCGGGAAGCAATATGGCCGTACCCGATCCTTATTACGGCGGGACTTCCGGTTTCAGAAAAACCTGGGAGATGCTCGATCAGGCTACCAACCGGATTGTGGAGGATATAAGGAAAGGAAAACTCTGATTGCCGATGATCCCCGACAGAACGACCATTGAAGAGGCTGCGGCACGCATTGCGCCATACATTCACCGCACACCGGTGCTGACATGCAACGCTCTGAACCGGATGTTTGGCGGGGAGCTGTTTTTCAAGTGCGAAAATTTCCAGAAAGCGGGCGCCTTCAAATCGCGGGGAGCAACCAATGCCATATTTCTTTTGAGCGATGAGGAGATCAGGCGCGGGGTTACCACCCACTCATCGGGAAACCATGCCGCCGCCCTTGCACTTGCCGCTTCCAGGCGGAGTGCGGAAGCCCACATCGTGATGCCTGAAAACTCCAATAGGGTCAAAATCAGGGCGGTGGAAAGCTATGGCGGCAGAATTACCGTCTGCAAGCCCACCCTCGAAGCAAGGGAAGAGACCCTGAAAAAGGTGGTCAGGCAGACCGGCGCCATTGAGATTCATCCCTACAACGATTACCGGATAATTGCCGGACAGGCTACCGCTGCCAAAGAGCTGATTGAACAGACGGACGGCCTTGACCAGATAATCGCTCCTGTCGGTGGCGGCGGACTGCTGAGCGGAACGGCGCTGGCGGCACGGTATTTTGGTGAAAACATCCGGGTTTTCGCTGCCGAACCGGCAGGTGCGGATGATGCTTACAGAAGTTTCAAATCAAAGACCTTCGTACCGTCTGTCAATCCGCAAACCATTGCCGACGGGCTGCGCACTTCACTCGGCTCACTCACCTGCCCCATTGTGCTGCAATATGTTGACGACATCGTTACCGTATCGGAAAGGAGCATTGTTGAAGCGATGCGGCTGATATGGGAAAGGATGAAAATCATTGTGGAAACCTCGTCGGCGGTACCATTGGCTGCAATCCTTGAAAACAAAATTCCGGTTAAGGGAACCCGGACGGGCATTATTCTTTCGGGCGGAAACGCCGACCTGGACAACCTCCCCTTTAAGGCTGAGCTATGAAAAAAGGCAAATTATATCTGATTCCCGCCACGCTGGGCGATACCGACTCTGAGCAGGTATTGCCCGCATTTAACCTTCAGTTGTTGCAATCCATTGATATTTATGTGGTTGAGGAGCTTAAAACGGCGCGCCGCTTTCTGCGCAAATGCGGTTACAGAAAGGATTTCGACAGCGAAACAACCTTTTTTCAACTGAACGAGCACACTTCGGGATCAGAAATCAGTGCTTTCCTGGAACCTGCACTGGCAGGAAAAGATTTGGGGCTGATGTCCGAAGCGGGAACGCCTGCAGTGGCCGATCCCGGATCGGCGCTTGTGCGGTTGGCGCACAGCAAAGGCATTCAGGTGGTTCCGCTCGCCGGGCCTTCATCCATTATCCTTGCGCTGATGGCGTCGGGCTTCAATGGCCAGCAATTTACCTTTCACGGATACCTGCCGGTGAAGCCGCATGAAAGAGCTCAGAAACTGAAAGAGATTGAAAGAGAGATATTTAAAACCGGATCAACCCACATCTTTATCGAAACGCCATACCGGAACCGGCAAATGCTGGAATCGATCCTGAATTCATGCAGCGGCGGCATCAGCCTTTGCATGGCCATCAACCTGACCTTGCCGGATGAAGCCATCATTACGAAAACCGTTTCGGAGTGGAAGCAGACGGATTTTCAACCGCCGAAATCTCCGGCCGTTTTTCTGTTGTCGCACTAATACCGATTTGAAAAATACAATTCGAATAAAAAAGGCTGCCATTTTCTGACAGCCTGATTTATCATCTGAATTTCGTTTAACCCATTAGTGATGGTGACCGTGAGGCCCGTGAACATGACCATGGCTGATCTCCTCATCGGTAGCTTCGCGGATATCTAGAACTTTTCCGGTAAAATGGAGGGTTCTTCCTGCCATAGGGTGGTTGAAATCCATCTTAACGGCATCATTTTCAATGGCTACAATCGTTCCGTCGAGCGGCCTGCCCTCATTGTCCTGCATGGGAATAATGTTGCCCACCACAAGCATTCCGGGGTCAATCTCGCCGTTTATCTTAAAAATATCCATGGGAAGATCAACGATAGCCTCTTCAATTACAGGGCCGTAGGCATCGTCCGATTCAAGTGAGAACTCGAAACTGTCATTAACCTTAAGATTGGCAATATGTGATTCGAATTTCGGAAGCAGATTGCCGGCTCCGAAGAGAAATACCAGAGGATGATCGGCATTTGCCTGATCCACAATTTCATCCGAAGCCTTGTCGAGCTTCAGCTCATAGGAAAGTGACACCACTTTGTCTTTTGAAATAACCATTTTCTGAATATTTGAGAGTTTTAAATGCCAACAAAGAGGATAGCCACTATGTTGATTTGCCGTGCAAAAGTAATGATAAATAAGTTACCCAATGCCGATAATTTGAGCAATGGAAAAGGTAATTACGCGGGCGTTCCTCAAAGCCTGGACAACTTCCGGTTACTCAAGCCTTTCAAGCCTTTGCAGCAAAGGCGGATGAGAATAGTGGAAAAACACATACAGCGGGTGCGGCGTCAGGTCCGACATATTGTCGGCCGAGAGTTTCCTGAGCGAGCGGGCCAGCGGCTCTCCTCCGGCATACGCTTTGGCAAAGGCATCGGCTTCGAACTCGTGGCGGCGCGACAGCAGATTCCCGCCAATGGATGAAAGCAGCGAGAAAGGTGTAAACAAAACAAGAAACAGTATCAACCCCAGGTGAAAGCTCTGCCTGCTGCATCCGATTGCCTCATAAATCACCTGATAATCAACGATCAGTGAAAACAGAAAAAGAAGCAGCCCGGTTTGCAGGGTGGAGATGATCAACCCCGTGATGATGTGCTTTTTGCGATAGTGCCCGATTTCGTGAGCTACCACCGCTACGATCTCTTCTACCGTTTGATTCTGAATCAGCGTATCAAACAGTACGATTCTGCGGCGCGAACCGAAACCGGAGAAGTAGGCGTTGGCACGTGTGGAGCGTTTCGAGCCGTCGATCACAAAGATATTCGAGATATTAAAGCCCGCCCCGGAGCCCAGTTCGGTAAGCTTCGAGCGAAGTTCGCCCTCTTCCAGAGGCGTTTGTTTGTTGAATAGCGGCACGATCAGCGATGAATAGAAAAAGGCAAAGAAGACCGAAAAAAGGGTAAATGCAATCCAGGCCAGCCACCAGAAAGCGCTGCCGAAAACCATATAAAGCCATATGATCAGGCTGAGAAGGCCGCCGCCAATCACCGCCGCCAGCATCAGCCCTTTCAGCTTGTCGGTTATGTACAGGCGGGGCGTGGTTTTGTTGAAGCCGTATTTCTGTTCAATTACAAAGGTGTCGTAAATATCGAACGGCAGGGTCAGAATTTCGGATGCCAGTCCCAGTACGGCAAAGAATATCAGGCTTTGAAGCAGGCTGCTTTCCGCGGTGCCGGCAACCCAGTTATCGAGCATTACAAAGCCAAAAAGCAGCATAGCCAGCATCAACCCAAACGAAAACCAGGAAGAGAGTACACCAAAGCGGTAGGATTCCTGTCGGTAGTTCCTGTATTTCTGGTATTTATCATCGGAGTAGATATCTGACAGATTGGCCGGTATTGCCTGAGACCTCGCCCTGTTGTTCAGGAACGAGAGAATTTGCTCAAACAAAAACCCGCCAATTACAAAAACCAGAATGAGGATGTATATCAGATGCGGCATGATTTCAATCAAATACTAAAAATAAAATGTAATTTTTCAGGCTGTTAGTAGCTACCGTGGTAACGCCTCAGGAACCACTCCAGGGTGAGCAGCAGCAGGATTAACCCAAGCAGGGGACCGTAGCTAACCAGATCGGTAAAGTGTTTTTTTGAATAGATTACCGGCTTGGCATCATCGCGGCCAATCAGCAGGGCGGCAAGCTTTCCTGTCTCTTCCGGCATCAGCGCTTCGCCACCGGTGCGGGTGGCAAGGGCATTCAGCAGGCGGTGGTTTGCAACGGTGTTGATGTCTTCCAGGTTGAGCGCGGTTACGGTAAAACTCCCCTCCCGTTTCAGGTCGCCGGTTCCGGTTTTGGCTACCGCCGAAAAACTATAAATTCCCGGAGGCAGGTTGCCCGCATTCAGATAATAACCATCGTTCAGCACCGAAAACGAAAAGTCGTAACTGCTGTTGTCTTCGCCTGTTATCACCAGCTCAATTTCAGGATCGGTGATGATTTCGCCGCTTTCGTTCAGGAGAATGGCATTGAACTCAATGGATTCGTTTTCGGCATAGGAGTTTCTCCAGGTCAGTTTCAGGCGGTTACGATCGGTGTCGGCAGCCAGATACTGCATAATCTTACCCATCAGTTCATCGAAGGCGCTGTGTTTGAAATTCAGGGCATAGTCATGAATTCTCCACTTCCATATTCCCTCGCCGGCAATAATTCCGTAGCGGGTATCGGCCACCTGGTTAAAAAGAATGAGCGGCATATCCGATTTCAATGATCCAATTCCCTGATATGCAAGCACCTGCACCTGTCCCGGATACTGATAGCGGGCAAACGGGCTGATCAGCGGCGGTACGGTCTGGAGCAAGGCCGAAATCCTTTCAGGTATAACAAACAAGGTAAACTCATTATTCAGCAGCGGAAGCGACTCGTTTCCGGTCTTCCCCTGATCAAGCAGACTGAGGCCGGTTTTCAGCTTATTGAATGAAATAAGGTCGGACTGAGAACCGAGGATAAACAGAACCGGGATTCTATGGTCGTTGAGCAGCGTATTTAGTTCGCCTGAAGTGCCGGTTAACGATGGTATCTGGTGCAGCACCAGCAGGTTGTAGTCCGAAGGATTGATCTTGAAATTATCAAGGTAAAACAGGTCGGCTTCAAAATGGTTTCCGCTGCTGATTGCCCTTTCGAGGGCAGCCAGATCCGGGTGGGGCGCATTGCCCACTATGGCGACCCGCTGTTTTCCTTCCTTTATTTCGATGAAGATTTCGCGCACATTATTGGCCGTATTCACCTCGTCTTCAATGGGTTCAAGCGATATCCGGTATTTTTTGATTCCGGTCTCTTCCGCTTCGGTTACCATAGAAACGGTTTTCACCTGATTGTCGGAGGTAAAATCCAGTTTTTCCGAGAAAATCTCCTCATTTCCGGAAGTAATCTTCAGCACCGAGCTCATGCGTCCCGCTTCGCGCGCATGCACCACCACCTCAATGGGAAAACGGTTCCCTTTGAAAGCGGTGCGGTTGTAATTAATTTTCTGGATAATCAGGTCGCGCTTAACCGTGGTATCGCCGGTTTTTACGGTATAAACCGGATATCCGGCATCACGCGAAACATAGAGCGGATCCTGCCCGGCATTGAAAATCCCGTCGGTTACCAGCACTACTGCACCCACATTACGGTTGTAAAAGCGGGCATTCACCTCCGACAGGAAGGCCGAAATATCGGACATCTCCTCCTTATAGTCATGTTTCAGCGCATCACCCGAAGTTATCTGCCGGCCGAAGGTATAGTTATAGACATCGAATTTATCTTTCAGTTCCTCAGATGCTTCCGTAAGCATCCCGGGTAACCGGTCACTGACAAAAAGGCTGTCCGCACCCAGAATCATTGATCTGGAGTTGTCAACGCCGATGATCACCGCGGGCTTTTCAACGGTACGCGAGAGGGTTCTGATCATGGGCGACAGCAGCAGGAAAGCAATGATCGATACTGCCACAAAACGAAGTGCCGTAAGGGCGGCCACCAGCGGCTTCGAAAAGTCGTCGGAGGTGTTTTTGAAGTAGAGCAGCAGAGCCACTCCCGCGCCAAACAGCAGGCACAGGGGAACAAACCACATGGGATAGCCCGATATCAGCTTAAAAGCAGGTACGAGAAGATTGATCATAGTGGCTGCAAATTTCTGAAAAAAGCCGATACCATTTACAGTTCCCTGAAAAGGGTGGTTAAAACCAGGTAGATTTACGGATTATGCCTTAACGACATGAAATTCACCTTTGATTATTCACTGCCGGATTTCCGTATTAACGATTTTCATCATTCATTAACAATAATTAACGGTTGCCGCAGTAATCTCTCCGTAAATTTACTGCAACATAATTTTTATGAACAGAGTCCGGCTTTTTTTGATATCCCTTCAGTTGCTTTTTGGTGCGGGAGTTCTTGAGGCTCAGGAGTATATCATGCTGAAAGGCTCTGTCCGCAATCTGCAGGGTGAGGCGCTCACCGGAGCACATGTGCGCAATACCACGCGGTTTTACGGAACTTTTACCGATTATCAGGGCAATTTCTCGCTGGTGCTGGCAAAAAACGATTCACTTAGGGTCACCATGATCGGATACAAACCGTACAATTTCCGCATCCCCGCAAACCTTACCTCACTGAATTACAGCATTAAAATAACGCTTTTCGAGGATACCCTCAGCATTTCGGGGCCGGTTATCAGGGCTTATCCGGCCACCTATGCCGAATTCCGGCGGGAATTTATTGAACTGAAAACTCCTGAAGAGGAGCTGGCCAAAAAGCTTAATCTACCCTCGGAGCCTTTCAGAAGAAGGTACGAGAATCCGAAGGGCGGCATTCTGCTTCCGGGGCCGTTCAGCCTTCTTTACGACAACTTCTCAAAAGAGGCCAGGCAGTTAAAAAAGATGGCCGCCATAAATGAGCGCAACAAGCTGCGGAATGAATTCCTGAAAATCCTGTCGCCGGAAGTGCTCAGCCACAGGTATGGCCTGAAGGGCGATGAAGAGATCGATGCGCTGCTGAGACGCTGCAACATCACCCTGCAAATGATTGAGCAGTTGCCGGGATACCGCATTGTGGAGCTTGTCAGGCAGTGCCTGAGGGAGAAAGAACCGGAGCAATCACGGGAAACTGTTGTACCTGCAGAGGAACATCCGGAATAAAAACCGCCCCCGCAAAACAGAATCACCTTTATTCTGTTGTTCCTGAACCAATAATTCCGATATTTGTTAACGCAACCGGAGCCCTGTTTTCCGGGTGACTTACTTTAAATAAACAGCATTATGAAATCATCATCTTTAAACGCAAAAGTTTCATTATCAAAAGAATACATTGAAGAAGTAAAAAACGACTACCGCATTGCCTATGAAAGCCGTCAGGCCAGTTTGGCCGGCCGCCGCGATGTACTCACCGGAAAAGGTAAATTCGGCATTTTCGGAGACGGAAAAGAGATTCCGCAGCTTGCCATGGCGAAAGTATTCCGTGAGGGCGACTGGAGGTCGGGTTACTACCGGGACCAGACCTTTATGTTTGCTACCGGGATGATGGGGCTTGAGGAGTTTTTCGCACAGATATACGGCGATACCGACGACCGGTTCAATCCCGGAACTGCCGGCAGGGTAATGAACAACCATTTTGCCACCCGCAGTCTCGACAAGGATGGCAACTGGAAGGATCTGACCAGTCAGAAGAACAGCTCGGCCGACATCTCTCCCACCGCCGGGCAAATGCCTCGTTTGCTGGGACTTGCGCTGGCATCGAAACTATTCAGGCAGGCAAGCGACCGCTCCATCCTGAAAGGGTTCTCGGACAACGGCAGCGAGGTAGCCTTCGGCACCATTGGCGATGCCTCCACTTCGGAAGGCCACTTTTTCGAAACCATCAATGCCGCCGGCGTGCTTCAGGTGCCCATGGCCATTTCGGTGTGGGACGATGGTTATGGCATTTCCGTTCCGAATAAATATCAGACCACCAAGCAGAATATTTCAGCCATTCTGCGGGGATTCGAAACCGATGAAAACGGCCCCGGATACCGGATTTATACCGTTGATGGCGGCGACTATGCCGAACTGGTGAGGGTTTATCGCGAAGGAATTGAGATCTGCCGCAGAGACCAGGTGCCGGTTCTGTTCCATGTTTACGGCCTCACTCAGCCGCAGGGGCATTCCACCAGCGGATCGCACGAAAGATACAAATCGAAGGAGCGGCTGGAATGGGAAAAGCAGAACGACGGCATTGCCCGCCTGCGCGAATGGATGATTGCCCAACAGATCGCCACTTCCGAAGAGATTGACCAGATTGAAAAGGAAGGGCTTGACCGTGTTAAGAAAGCCAGAAAGGCAGCCTGGGACAACTACAGCCTTCCAATAAAGGCAAAGCGCGATGAGTTGCTGAAAATCACCGACCTGACTACCTGTAACTGTGCAAAAACCAGCAAGATAGAAGCCATCAAGGAGGATCTGCGCCTGATTTCAGACCCTATCCGCAAGGATGTGATCTCCTCGGCACGCAAAATCCTGAGGCTGATCTGCGATTCGTGCAGCAATCCCGAAAACTCGCTGAAAATCAATGTCAGCGCATGGCTCGAAAGAGAGATGGCCGACAATACAGAACGATACAGCTCGCATCTTTACAGCGAGTCCGCCAGGAAGGTTTCCAACATTGAACCTATTGAACCGGTATTTGACGAAAAATCGATGATGGTTCCGGGCAGGGAGATTCTGCGCGACAATTTCGATGCTCTGATGTCGAAATATCCCGAGATGGTTGTTTTTGGCGAGGATGTCGGGAAGATTGGCGGGGTAAACCAGACCTGGGAAGGGATTCAGGAGAAATACGGAGTGAACCGTATTTTCGATACCGGTATCCGCGAAGCCACCATCATCGGTCAGGGGCTGGGGCTTGCCATGCGCGGTTTCAGACCGATAGCCGAAATCCAGTATTTCGACTATCTGCTGTTCGGGCTTCAGGTAATCAGTGACGACCTTGCCACCCTGCAGTACCGCACCAAAGGCGGACAGAAGGCCCCCATGATCATCAGCACCCGCGGCCACAGGCTTGAGGGAATCTGGCATGCCGGATCGCCGCTGAGTATGGTAATCAACTCGGTAAGAGGGGTTTATGTGCTGGTTCCCAGAAATATGACTCAGGCTTCAGGCTTCTATAACACCATGATGGCCTCCGACGAGCCGGCCATCATCATCGAGCCGCTGAACGGTTACCGCCTGCACGAGAAACGCCCCGCCAACATCGGCGAATACCGCATTGCGCCAGGCTATCCGGAAGTGCTGCAGCAGGGAACAGATGTTACCCTGGTAACCTACGGTTCCTGCGTAAGAATCGCCGAAGATGCCGTTGAGCAACTGAGAGCTTTCAATATTTCATGCGAACTGATTGATGTTCAGTCGCTTATCCCCTTCGACCTCGACTACACTGTGGTTAAATCGCTGCGCAAAACCAACAAGATCGTCTTCTTCGATGAGGATGTTCCCGGCGGTGCAACCTCCTATATGATGCAGAAAATCCTTGAGGAGCAGAACGGTTACCTCTACCTTGACGCACCTCCCAGAACCGTTACCGGCAAACCGCACCGTGCCGCCTACAGCACCGACGGCGACTACTTCTCAAACCCGAATGCCGAGGATGTGTTCGATGCGGTTTACAACATCATGCACGACTATAACCCGACAAAATATCCGAAGATTTTCTGATAACTATTTGAATATCTGTTTATTAAAAAAAGCCATTGCATAACGCAATGGCTTTTTTGCAAGCAGTGATTAAGGTTTTCCCAGATATTAAACCTGTTTGTAGGAACCAAGGTCTCTGGGGTGACTTTGGTTAATAAAGCTTAGTTTTCCTGTATTTTCGGCTCTACCCATGCGGATGAAGATATCGGCCGATTTGGTGTAAGCCTCCTCGCGGTTGGCATCGAGCAGCAACAGGTAGCCCATAATCACATTTCCGGCCATTTCAACCAGGCGGCGGGCATGGAAATCGAGGAACTCATTGTCTTCATACTCATTTACCTTTGCAACTGCCCTGCTGTACTGTTCGGTCATTTTCTCAAGCTGCGATTTCATGTACTGCAGTTCGGGGCGCACCTGAGTTTCGGCATAGGTCTGCATGGCTTTCAGGTAAATGCCGTTACCCACTCCACGGATGGCAGCCACCACCTGAAGCTGCGAAGTGCCTTCGTAAATGGTGGTGATGCGGGCATCGCGGTAGAGGCGCTCCACGGGGAAATCCTTCATATAGCCGGTTCCACCGTGAATCTGAATGGCATCGTAAGCAATCTGGTTGCTGTATTCGCTTGAGAAAAGCTTCAGCAGCGGGGTGAATACATCGGCCAGCTTCAGATAGTATTTATACTCCTCGCGTTCGGCGGGCTCCAGCTTGCGCTCCTGCTGGATAAAGGTATAAGCCTTGTAAACATCCACATAACGGGCGGTTTCGTAAAGCAGCGAACGGATGGCGTTGGTTTTCACCTGCATATTTGTAATCATTTCATAAACAGCAGGATACTGAATAATCGCCTTTCCGAACTGTTCGCGTTCCTGAGCATATTTCAGTGCTTCGCGCCAGGCAGCCTCGGCAATGCCCACCGACTGTGCCCCTACACCCAGACGGGCGGAATTCATCAGCGACATTACATATTTAATCAGACCCATTTTGGTATCACCAACCAGTTTAGCGGGGGCGTTTTTAAACACCAGCTCGCAGGTAGGCGAACCCTTAATGCCGAGTTTGTTCTCAATTCTTCTGATTTTCACCGCTTTATGATAGCGATCGTAAACGAACAATGAGAGTCCGCGTGCATCGGTGGTGTTGGGCTCCGAACGGGCCAGAACCAGCGAGATGTCGGCATCGCCGTTGGTAATGAATCGTTTTACGCCATCAAGGTACCAGGTTCCGGTTGCCGGATCGAGGGTAGCCTTTAGCTGCACTGCCTGAAGGTCGGAGCCGGCATCGGGTTCGGTGAGGTCCATTGCAGCGGTGGCGCCTTTATTGAAACGGGGCAGGTATTCGTTCTTAATCTCTTCGGAGCCGAATTCATGAATGGTTTCGGCGCAGTCCTGCAGCCCCCAGATGTTGGCAAAGCCGGCGTCGGCGCGCGAAACGATCTCGGCCGACATCACATAGGGTACAATCGGGAAGTTCAGCCCGCCGTACTGCCTGGGCAGCGACATGCCGATCATCCCTGCCTTTACCAGCGCATCGTGGTTCTCCTGAGTGCCGCGGGCATAAACCACGGCATTATCGACAAGCTGCGGCCCTTCCTGGTCAACGCTCTCGGCGTTGGGCGCAATGATGTCGCCGGAGATTTCGCCTATGATTTCAAGCACCTTGTCGTAGCTGTCAAGGGCATCCTCAAAATCGAGAGGCGCATAGTCATGCACATCTTTTTCAGAATAGTTATTCTCTTTCAGTTTCACGATTTTCTCCATCAGCGGATGGCTCAGGTGAAACTTCAGGTTTTCGTTGTCGGTATAAAAGTTGGCCATTTTTCAAAATGCTTTTGATTTGGTAAATCTGCCTTAACGCCGGTTTACTTTGAATTTGATTTGTAATACTTAATCATCTTGGGAATCACCTCGGAAACGCTTCCGATGATGGTGTAATCGGCAATCTGATTAATGGGTGCGTTGGGGTCGGTGTTTATGGAGATGATTTGTGCCGACTGGTCCATGCCCGCTCTGTGCTGAACGGCACCGGAGATGCCACAGGCGATATAAAGTTTGGGGCGAACCGTAATTCCGGTCTGTCCGATCTGGCGCTCATGCTCCGAAAAACCGGCATCCACAGCCGCTCTTGAAGCACCTACCTGAGCTCCCAGCACATCGGCAAGGTCGTAAAGCAACCTGAAATTCTCGCGCGAACCCACGCCATAACCGCCGGCGATGATCACCTGCGCATTCTTGATGTTGATTTTGCTGGCTTCCATCTGGCGGTCGATGATCTCAACAACCAGATCCTCATCCTTGAGGATGGCTGCAGCATCTACCTTTTTAACTTTTCCCTTGTATTTGGGGTCGTACACCTCTTTCTTCATCACCCCTTCCCTGACGGTTGCCATTTGCGGGCGCGTTTCGGTATTGATGATGGTGGCGATGATGTTTCCGCCGAATGCCGGCCTGATCTGATAAAGCAGGTTTTTATATTCGGTCTGGGTTTTGTTTTCGAAATGATCGCCGATTTCAAGGCTGGTACAGTCGGCGGTGAGTCCGCAACGCAGTGCCGAAGCAATGCGCGGAGCCAGATCGCGGCCTATCGAGGTGGCACCGAACAGCGCAATCTCAGGCTTCTCCTGGCCGAAGATATTCAGCACGATGGCCGAATGCGGCAGGGTGGTGTAGGGAAACAGTCGTTTGTCGTCGGCTACATGAACCACATCGGCGCCAAACGGAAAGATCTGCTCTTCGATGTTCTTCAGATCCGACCCGATGACAACGGCTTCAAGCTTAACGCCCAGTTCGGTGGCAAGGCGGCGGCCCTTTGACAGTAACTCAAGGCTTACATCAGCGATGGTTTTCTCTTCGGTAAGCTCACAATAAACAAATATATTATTCACGGTTCTTCTCAGTTTTAAGGGTTTACACTTGCTGCCTATCCAATTACATGGCTGTTAATCAGCTCCTTCATCAGGCCGTCGATATCCTCGTCGGAAGCGGTCAGCTTTTTGGAGTCTTTATGGACAAACACCACATTATCAATCTTCTTCACCTTGGTGGGCGATCCCGACAATCCGAGCATGCTTACATCTGCATTCAGATCGTCAACCGACCATTCCTGCAGTTGCAGGTAAGGACGCTGGTCGTACAGCTCGGTATAATCCTTGGTTTCGTTCTGCAGTTCGGTAACGGTGCGTGCATGCTTGTACTTCATCAGCAGCTTGGATACCCGCTGGCGGCAGGCGGCAGCCGATCCGTGAACGGTAATCATGGCGGGCAGCGGCGATTTTACGGTTTCCACACCCCGCTCGAGTCTGCGCTTTACAATGATGT
Source organism: Bacteroidales bacterium Bact_23 (assembly GCA_001603685.1). GTDB lineage: Bacteria > Bacteroidota > Bacteroidia > Bacteroidales > Lentimicrobiaceae > Lentimicrobium. Next base: position 568 of record LUZO01000157.1, on the reverse strand, counting down.
GCTTTTCGGTTACCTCTTTCACCTCTTCCACATAGGTAATCTGTGGCAGGTGCAGCTTTTCGGCTGTCTGCGGGCCTACCTGTGCGGTATCGCCGTCGATGGCCTGGCGGCCTGAGAGAACCAGATGGTAAGGCTCCAGCTTTTTCACCGCCAGCGAAAGGGCATACGAAGTGGCCAGCGTATCCGATCCGGCAAATTTACGGTCGGTAATCAGGTAGCCACGGTCGGCGCCGCGGTACATGGCTTCACGGATAATCTCGGCAGCCCTGAAAGGCCCCATGGTAAGGACAATCACTTCGCAATCCCTGCGCTGATCCTTGATTCGCAAAGCCATCTCAAGCGCATTCAGATCTTCGGGGTTGAAAATGGCGGGAAGGACTGAACGGTTAACCGTACCATCCGCTTTCATCGCATCTTTGCCAACATTGCGGGTGTCAGGAACCTGTTTGGCAAGCACAATAATTCTAAAACTCATAATCGGGTTTTTCGTGAAATATGCAATTATTTACATAGGTAATTACATTACTCTGTGACCATTACCTGACTGCAAAAATAGATATTTGAAGCT
>LUZO01000156.1:6542-17707 GCA_001603685.1 Bacteroidales bacterium Bact_23 | reverse complement strand
ACCATCGGACAGGCATCCAGGATTACGGGAGTTTCTCCGGCTGATATTTCTGTTTTAATTGTATATTTGAGCAAATAATTTTCTGACTATTAAAAACTTGTTTCACGTGAAACATTCTGAAATTCCGGCTCCTGAAAAGTGCTTACTCTGTGATAATAAATCACTTACAAATCACCTTACTCTAAAAGACTATTTTCTGACTCAGGAAGAGTTTTCCATCTACCGGTGCCCGTCGTGTGGTTTTATGTTCACCTGGCCAAGGCCTGAAACGGAAAAATTACCAGACTACTACAAGTCGCTTGAGTACATTTCGCATTCAAACAAGCGCTCGGATTTTCAAAGCAGGTTATACCAGTTGGTCAGAAATTATACCCTGAAAAAGAAAATAAAACTGATCAGGCGTTTTACCCGGGGCAATCAAATTCTGGACATCGGATGTGCCACCGGAGAGTTTTTAAATCAGTGTAAAAAGCAGGGTTATCATACCACCGGAATTGAACCCGACAAAAACGCCCGCGAAAGTGCCATCAGAAATTATGGCCTCTCTGTTAAGGATACCCCGCATCTGTCTGAACTGCCCTCATCGGAATTTGATGTGATAACCATGTGGCATGTGCTGGAGCATGTGGAAGATTTCAAACAACGAATGGAAACGGTTTTTCGTCTTTTGAAACCTGACGGGGTAGCATTTGTTGCCCTGCCCAACCCTTCATCTCACGATGCTAAACATTACGGAAAATTCTGGGCTGCCTGGGATGTTCCCAGGCACCTTTCACATTTTAACCGGGAATCGATGAAGCTGCTTTCGGAAAAAACAGGTTTCGAAATTCAGGCCATACTGCCAATGGTTTTTGATTCATATTATGTTTCACTATTAAGTGAAAAATATATGAGACATTCTACATGTTTTATCCGTGCGTTTTACCGGGGCTTTATTTCGAACTTTTTGGCCGGAACAGGCAAAAAAGAGTACTCGAGTCTTATTTACGTATTGAAAAAGGTTCAGGCCTGATTTTACGCCTTCTGGCGCACTTTGGGCCTTCTTTAGTATATTTACCCTCGAAAAGAAAAATCATGCCTTAAATGGCCTGATTTTTGATCATTGCTATTTATTTGATTTGCAGTTATTTATAACTATTCACCTATGAACGCTGGTTCTGTCTGGAAAAAACCCCAAACGCTCTTTCCCTTGCTGGCACTTTTCAGCATCTTAGCTGCCTTACTCGTAGCCAATTTTTCGGATCAGAATAAAAAGCCGGAAAAACTCATAAAGCGGTTTAGTCACACCCTGAATGAGAATTACAAAAAGGCACAAAAATTCCTTACAGAATTCCCTACCGAAAATATTTCTCCGAACAGTGAGTTTTCCGAATCCATCATAAAAGAGCTGCCCGAAGGTTTCAGCTTTTACCTGGTTCATGATACCACCCTTTTATACTGGTCGGACAATGATTTTCCGTTTAATGAAATCAGCATCGATTCGCTTGCCTCGAAAAGAATAATCCGGCTAAGCAACGGATATTATCAGATCGCCGTCAGAGTAACAGGAGAGGACAAGCTTCTGATTGCGGGGCTGATTAAGCACGAATATCCTTACGACAACGATTACCTGCTTTCGAAATTCGGGCCATCATATAAACTTCCTATTACCTGGAACATTACAGATGATTCGGGCGGCTTTCCTGTAAAAGGCCTGAAAGATGAAACCCTTTTCCGGATAACCCCTGCTCCGGTTGACCGCCTCTCGCCCGCCGTTGAAAGCATTCTGTTTACCTTTTACCAGTTTGCCTTTATTTGCCTTATCATTGGGTTGTATTACCTCTACCGGACTTTCGCCCCTCTGAAGGACAGAAGAATCACTATTTTCCTTTTTACCGCCGATGTAATGATTCTACGCGGTATCATCCAATACTTCAGGCTGCCGGCCATACTGGATGAAACAGAGCTGTTCAATGCCTACCACTACGCCTCGTCAGCCATGTTCCCCTCGCTTGGCGATCTGTACATTACCGTAACCGGTTTGCTGGTTGTTGCCGTGTTTATTTATAAGTACTATACCGGCACAATTCTACCGGAAAATCCGGGCAAACCGGGAAATGCCGGCCTGATATTAACGGTCATCCTTACCATAATTGTTTTCTTTTTTACCTGCTATCTTATTGAAACCATCTGGGTCAACTCAACCTTGCAACTGGACTTTTCGAAGATTCTGGAGTTTAATTTCTTCAGTTTTATCGGTTTCTTTATCATAGCCCTTTCGCTGATTTCGCTGTTTCTGATCAGTTTCCCCCTGCTCAGGGATGTTTATAACCATGCGGGAGGACAGTTCCTGATCGTTACTTCCATTCTTTCAGCATTGCTGATTCAGCAACTTTCAGGAATTTTTCATCTATATTCGCCCGATTGGATGATTCAGCTCCTTTTCCTGGCTTACCTTATTCTGCTGTTGCGGATTTTTTCCGGAAAAATGGCTTATCCAAAGGTGATTGCCTTCTTTTTTTTCGTGCTGATTCTAACCTCTGTTTCCTCGTACAGCTATTATAAAAACCGGACAATCCGCGAAAAAAACCACCGCAAGCTGCTGGCAGTAAGGCTGACCTCCGGGCGCGATAAGATTGCCGAATACCTGTTTTCGGAACTGGAACCGAAAATAATGGCCGACAGCGTTTTAAGGTCGATGGTTGTAAAAGCATGGACCAATCCGGCCAGCGAGCCGGCATGTGCGGAATATCTGGAACAGAATTATTTCAGGGGGGCATGGTCGAAGTATCATATTCAGATAACCCTGTGCTATCCCGATAAAGAGCTGAATATAAAGCCGTCAAACTACATTGTGGGTTGTTACGACTATTTCGACAACATCATCCGGAAGCTGGGCGATCCTACCGATTCGGGGAATTTCCACTACATCAGCGAAACCTTTAACGACGGAAATTATATTGCCAGGCTGCCGCTGGTAAAAGCGGAGCAGGCCGCCGACGGGATTTATGCCGTCATTGAATTTATGAAGAAGTATGCTCCGAAAGGAATGGGCTATCCCGAGCTGCTGCTCGACCGCTCCCAGATCGGATCGGAGGAGATCAGCAACTATTCGTGGGCCATCTATCAGAACAACGATCTGGTCAGGAATGTGGGTGAATACTCCTACAGCATCTATGAATCGGCATATCGCGATGTGGAAGGCACCGATTACCGCTTTTTCGTAAGGAACGGCTACAACCACCTCTACCATAAAACAGGGGAGGGAAGCTCCATCATCATCAGTAAAAAGGCGGATGGAGTACTGGATATTCTGGCGCCGTTTACCTATCAGATCACCTTCCATTTCCTGCTTGTTTTCCTGATTTTCGCCATTCTGTGGCTTTTCAGAAAGGACAGAAGGAAGAACCTCGACCTGAGTACCAGACTGCAGGTGATGCTGATTCTTCTGTTGCTATTTGCCTCGGCGCTGATTGGAATTACCATTCTGGAAAACATAAAAAGCCTGAATACGAAGAAGAACCGGGATATGCTCAGCGAAAAGGCACATTCAGTACTGGTGGAACTCGAGCAGGAGCTTTCTCAATTGAGTGAGCTGGACAAATCGCAGCAGACAGAACTTGAGGATCTGCTGATTGACCTCTCGCAGGTATTTTTCACCGATATCAACCTCTATACGCCTTCGGGAACGCTGCTTGCCTCATCCAGGCCACAGATTTTCGATGAAGGATTGAAATCGAAGCTGATGAACTCGCAGGCATACCGGCAACTGGCGGTAAACAAGCGAACCCTGTTCATCACCAATGAGCAGATTGGAAACTACGAATACCTCTCGGCCTACATTCCCTTCCGGAATAATATGAATGTGCTGACCGCCTATGTCAATCTGCCCTATTTTGCCCGCCAGCAGGAGCTCCGGAACGAGATTTCGGCATTTCTGGTGGCGCTAATCAACATATATGTGATTCTGACCGCCACTGCGGTAATCATTTCGCTGCTGATCGGCAGTTATCTTACCCGGCCGCTGCAACTGATCCGCGAAAAATTCAGCCGGCTGAATCTGGGGGAAAGCAACGAGAAGATTGAATACCGCCGCAGGGATGAGCTGGGCAACCTGATCAATGAATATAACAATATGATTGAGAAGCTGGCCGAGAGCGCTGAAAAGCTGGCCAGGTCGGAGCGTGAGAGCGCATGGCGCGAGATGGCGCGGCAGGTGGCCCACGAGATCAAAAATCCGCTGACACCTATGAAACTGAGCATTCAGCACCTGATAAAAGCCCGGAACGAAAATGCTCCCGACTGGGACAAGCGGTTTGCCAAAACCAGCGAAACCCTGATCATGCAGATTGACTCGCTTTCGGCCATTGCCACGGCATTCTCCGATTTCGCCAGGCTTCCGCAGCCTGACATCGAAAAGGTGGATGTTGCCGGAATCATTCGCTCAACCATCGGATTGTTTACCGAGCACCCGGATACGGAAATTGTGCTGGATGTTCCGGAAACGCCATGTTATGTGTATGCTGACGAAAAGCAGTTGTCGCGTGCATTCATCAATCTGCTGAACAATTCCCTGCAGGCAATTCCGGCAGGAAGCAAAGGAAAAATCGTGGTTTCGGTAACCAAAGATGCTGGCAAATACATCATCAGATTCATTGATAACGGAGCCGGTATCAGTGAAGAGCAGAAGGCCAGCATTTTTTCACCTAATTTTACCACCAAATCCGGAGGGATGGGGCTGGGACTGGCCATGGTGAAAAACATCGTTGATTCGGCCGGCGGAAGCATCAGCTTTACCTCCGGGGCAGGAGATGGTACCACCTTCACCATTGAACTTCCGGCAGCGGAAAACAAATAGAAACAGTTAACAGAAGATCCTTTGAATCCATTTAAAAAATTAGCCGGCCAGACAGCCATTTACGGACTTCCCACCATAGTGGGCAGGCTGCTCAACTACCTGCTGGTTCCGCTTTATACACGGGCCTTTGTCCCGGCCGAATACGGTGTTGTTACCGAAGTATATGCCTATGTAGCCTTTCTCTTCGTACTGCTGACCTATGGGATGGAAACCGCGTTTTTCCGCTTTGCCTCGCAGGATGAAAACAACCACCCTGTTTTCGGAACCGCAATGGCATCGCTATTCTTCACCTCCACGATTTTCGCCGTTGCCGGATACCTGTTTGCACCCGGAATTTCGCACTGGATGGGCTACGGAGACCATCCCGAGTACATCCGCTGGTTCGTGCTGATTCTGGCAACCGATGCCGTAAGCTCAATTCCCTACGCCAAGCTCAGGCTCGAGAACCGGCCGCTGCGGTTCGCCTTCATCAAAATTGTAAACATCGCAGCCAACATCAGCTTCAACCTGTTCTTTATCCTGCTCTGCCCCTATATCCTTTCAAAACATGCCGGATCGTCATTTGCCGGGCTGATCGGCCACATCTACAACCCTGAAACCGGCATCGGTTACATCTTCATCTCCAACCTGATTGCCAGCCTTCTCACCTTTGCCCTGCTGATTCCGGATATGATGATGCGGCAGATGAAGCCGGATATGGCGCTGTTGCGAAGGATGCTGGCCTATGCCTGGCCGCTGCTTATTTTCGGAATGGCGGGCATCGTCAATGAAACCTTCGACAGGGTAATTCTGAAGCACCTGCTGCGTGATACCGGCGATGCCATGGCCCAACTGGGAATTTACGGCGCCTGCTACAAGATTTCCATCCTGATGACACTGTTCATACAGACCTACCGCTATGCCGCCGAGCCCTTTTTCTTCGATCAGGCAAAGGGGAAGGATCCTCAGGCGGTTTATGCGGGAATGATGCATTACTTCATCATCGTCTGCCTGTTCATTTTCCTGTCGATCATGCTGTTTCTGGATATCGTCATGCTATTTGTGGGCAAGGAGTACCGGTCGGGAGCACCGGTGGTACCCGTACTGCTGTTTGCCAACCTGTTCCTCGGCGTTTTCTACAACCTGAGCGTATGGTTCAAACTGACGGATAAAACCCGTCACGGCGCCTTTATTTCGCTTATCGGCGCGGCCATTACCCTGGTGCTGAACTTCGTGCTGATCCCGCTGTTTGGCTATATGGGCGCTGCCTGGGCTACCTTTGCCTGCTATGCCTCCATGATGGTGATTTCATACCTGCTGGGGCAGAAATACTATCCGGTTAACTACAATCTGCGCGGAGCAGGTGTTTATGCCCTGATTGCCCTGGTGCTGTGGGGCATTTCGATGCTGATTGACACGCCGCTGCACTGGCTCAAATATGGCATCAGTTTTGCGCTTCTGCTGGCATTTGCCGCCTTTGCGTTTTATCGCGAAAGAAATACATTTCGGAGTATGATTGTGAAAGTGTGACCATCACAACGGCAGAATGATTAATTTTGTGCGATTTATAAACACGATAGCCCGGATTATTCCGTTATTCCGTTATGAAAATAAAGATTGTAAACCGTTCGGCGCATGCACTTCCGGCTTATGAGACCATTGCCTCAGCCGGTATGGATCTGAGGGCCAACAACGAGGAGCCCGTAGTGATCAATTCCCTTGAAAGGGCGCTTATTCCCACCGGCCTTTACATCGAGCTGCCCGACGGTTACGAAGCGCAGATCCGTCCGCGAAGCGGCCTGGCTGCCAGACACGGCCTTACCATACTGAACTCGCCCGGCACCATTGATGCAGATTACCGCGGCGAAATCAGGGTAATTCTGGTGAACCTGTCGAAAGAACCGTTTACCGTTAACCGCGGCGAGCGCATCGCACAGATGATTATCAGCAGGCACGAAACGGCGGAATGGGTTGAAGTGGAAACGCTGAATGAAACAGAGAGAGGGGCCGGAGGTTTCGGACATACCGGAGTTCACTGATACCGGAGTTTCTCTTCTGGAAAACTGATTAACAGAAAATATAAAATGCATAAACTCAGGATATTACCCATTATATTGCTCCTCTTTACGGGCCTGCCGCTTTTGGCTCAGGAGTTACCGGAAGGCGGTGACGAAACCTTAAGCAAAGAGGATATACGCCGGTTCAAAGAGCGGCAAAGGGTGACGAATCTCTTTTTCGACGCCAACAAAGCCAAGCTCACCGGAAATGAAGCCCGTGCCGAGGAGTTGTTCAGGGAGAATGTCAGCAACGACCCTTCGAACGATGCCGCATGGTACGAACTTTCGCAGATTTACTTCAAAAAAGGCGATACTGAAAATTCGATTGAGTGCGCCCGCAAAGCGTATGAGCTATCGCCCGGCAACACCTGGTACAGCCTTACCCTGGCAGGAATGTACATCAATAACAATCAGCCCGAGAAGGCAAAATCCATATACGAGAAACTGGTAGCCGACGATCCCATGAATACGGAGTATCAGTTTGAGCTGGCAAACATCTGGCTTCAGATGAATAAACCGAATGAGGCGATCAAAATATACGACCGCCTGGAAAGCCGCCTTGGCGTAAACGAAGAGTTGTCGATGCAGAAGCACCGCATCTACCTGGCCACGGGGAAGTCCAAAAAGGCGCTGGAAGAGCTGGAGAAACTGGCCGACGCCAATGCCTGGGACAGCCGCATCCTCTCCATGCTGGCCGAATATTACCTGATGCAGGGAATGAAAACAGAAGCCCTGAATACCTATAAAAAGATTCAGAAGGTGGATCCCGACAATGCGTATGTCAACATCTCGCTGGCCGACTTCTACCGCCAGCAGGGCGATATGGACAAAGCCACCGAATCGCTGAAGCTGGGCTTTGCCAATCCGTATCTGGATGCGGAAACCAAGGTTCAGGTCATGATGTCGTATTACTCACAGGTAAAGGATTACGACGGCATTGAAGAGGATGTGACCGAACTTGCAACCATCCTGGCCAATACCCATCCCAACGATCCCAGGGTGCTGATGCTCAAGGGCGAGATGATGATGGTTTCGGAGAAATACCGGGAAGCCAGGGATTTGTTCGTAAAGGTAAATGAGCTTGATCCCGGCAAATATCAGGTATGGGAAAATCTGCTTCGCGTAAATGCGATGCTTGACGACTATCCTCAACTGAAGGAAGAGAGCCGCAAAGCCTCCGAACTGTTTCCCATGCACCCCATGCCCTATTATTTCAACGGATTTGCCAACTTCATGATGAAAAATTATGACGAAGCCATCAGCTCGCTGTCAAGCGGCGTAAAGCTGGTTATCGGTGACAACCGGCTGACTTCCGATTTCTACAGCATGATCGGCGATGCCTTCCATGCTTTGGGCAACAGCACCGAATCGTTCTCGGCCTATGAGTCATCGCTCAGGGCATTTCCTGATAATGCCCTGGTACTCAATAACTACGCCTATTATCTTTCGCTGATCAGGCAAAACCTTGACAAGGCAAAAACCATGTCGGAAAAGGCAAACCGCCTGGCTCCCGGCAACTCTTCATACCTCGATACCTACGCCTGGATACTGTATCAGACCGGCGATTATGCGGCAGCGCTCGATTACATTGAAAAGGCTCTGAAAGCGGACGATTCGGCCAGTGCGGTGATTTTGGAGCATTACGGAGATATTTTATACAAACAGGGCCGTACCGGCGAGGCATCGGAAGCGTGGAAAAAAGCCAAAGCAAGAGGCGAAGGGTCTGAATTTCTGGAACAAAAGGTAAAGGATGGAAAACTCTATGAGTAGGACTGCCAGATATTATACCGGAAAATTCCTGTTAATGGGTTTGCTGTTGCTGGCCATGGCATCTTGCTCTCCTGTGAAAAAGCTGATAAAGGAGCCGCTCAGAGAGCAGGGCGCCGATTATCTGTTCGACAATCTGAAGCAGAATGAGCTGAAATATGACTACTTTTCAGCCAAATTTTCCGCTTCTGTAAAACAGAATAAGTCAAAAAACTCATTCAGCGGACAGATAAGAATCAAAAAGGACAGCGTAATCTGGATTTCCATCTCTCCGGCGCTGGGCATTGAGATGGCGCGGCTGCTTATCACCAACGATTCGGTAAAGTATATGAACCGGTTGGATAACACCTATTTCACCGGTAATCTGGAATATATAGAAACCCTGATTCACCGGGCTTTTGACTATGATATGCTTCAGGCTTTCCTTACCGGTAACGATTTTTCGTTTTATGAAAATTCAACTTTCAGGGCATCCATCGAAAACAGGGAATACAAACTGGTAACCACCGAGCGCCGGAAACTTAAAAAATATTTAAAGCAGCATCAGGAGATCAGCATTCCGCTGCAGAGCATCTGGCTCGACCCGGAGACTTTCAAAATAAGCAGGGTGCAGATTACAGAACTGAATCAGGGCGGCCGGAAGCTGGACGGCAGTTATGAATACCGCCTTGCCGAAGGGCAGCTTGTTCCGCAAAAGCTGATGTTTACCCTTGAACTGCACAACACCAAAAACGCCATAGAGGTTGAATATTCGAAAATAAGCACCGGCGATGTGTTGCAGTTTCCTTTCAGGATTCCTGAGAAATACAAACCGGTCGAAAAATTCTGATTATGCCTTCAAAGAAACTGTCGTTCTCCTCGCTTTTCCGGAAAATACTGAAGCCATACGGTATATTACTGTTTCTGGCATTCCATGTTTTTGCCGGTCCGTTGCAGGCGCAGGACAAAAAAGCGCAGCTTCAGCAGCAGAAAGCCAAAATTGAGGAGGAGATCAGTTACACCAACAAACTGCTGGAAGAGACCAAAAAAAGCAGGCAGACCTCCATTAATCAGCTTGTATTGCTCAATAAGCAGATCAGCAGGAGGCAGGAGCTTATCAACGCCATCAACGGCGAAATCAGAAGCCTTGACAACAAAATAAACCGCACCAACGATACCATCAAACAACTTACGCAAACCGTAGAGCGCCTGAAAAAAGAGTACGCCTCCATGATTTACTATGCGAGCAAAAACCGCAACTCATACTCAAGGCTGATGTTTATTTTTGCGGCACACGATTTTAATCAGGCCTACCAGCGGCTGAAGTATTTCCAGCAATACTCGGCCTACAGGCAAAATCAGGTGAGGGTTATCAAAGAGACGCAGGAGGCGCTGAACGGGAAACTGGCGCTGATTGAGCAGCAGAAAAAGGAGAAGCTTTCGCTGAAACAGATGGAGGAGGGGGAGCAGAAGAAGCTGGCAAAAGAGAAGGGGCAGCAGGATGAAGTGGTGAAAAATCTGACGAAAAAGGAGAAAGATCTGCTGAAAAAGCTTCGCGAAAGCGAACAGGCCGCCCGAAAGTTGCAGAAAGCAATTGAAGACCTGATTGCCGAGGAGATACGCAAAGCCAATGAGGCAGCAAAAAAGACCGGTGTCAAGCCAACGCCCGAAAACAAATTTGCCCTGACTCCCGCTGAAATGGAGCTTTCATCCAGTTTCTCGGGCAATAAGGGACGCCTGCCCTGGCCTACCGAAAGAGGTGTGATTTCAGGCACTTTCGGCGAGCATCCCCACCCGGTACTGAAGGGAATCATCACCAAAAACAACGGTGTTGACATTGACACCGAAAAAGGTAGCATTGCCAGATCGGTGTTCGACGGCGTGGTGTCGTCAACCATGAACCTGCCGAATTTCAACAATGTGGTGATCGTAAAACACGGGGAGTACCTCACCGTTTACTCGCACCTCGACCAGCTTTATGTGAAAAAGGGCGATAAGGTTAAGACCAAGCAGCAGATTGGCGTTATCCGTACGGCCGATGGCGGCAAAACCTACCTGCATTTCGAACTCTGGCAGGGAAAGAACCTCCAGAATCCGGAAAACTGGATCCTTAAATCGAGGTAAACATTTGAATCCGGTGCAGAAATTATCGGATTTATCACTAATTTTGTACTAAGAAACTAAATACCTCAACATGATAGCACAAGTTTTACTGGGTGTAATAGGCCCGGGGCAGATTATCCTGATTCTGGTCATTGTATTGCTTCTTTTCGGCGGTAAAAAGATTCCTGAACTGATGAAAGGGCTTGGGAAAGGCATCAAGGAGTTCAAGGATGGCATGGAAGGCAAAGATGACGAAGAGAAGAAAGAGAACAAATAACCCCGGATCTCCAACAGGCAGAATTAAAACTTATTCAATGAAAAAAGCCTGCAAATCGATGATTTACAGGCTTTTAGAGTGGAGCGTAGGGGAGTCGAACCCCTGGCCTTTAGACTGCCAGTCTAACGCTCTAGCCAACTGAGCTAACGCCCCGCGGTAGAAATTC
>LUZO01000156.1:0-6528 GCA_001603685.1 Bacteroidales bacterium Bact_23 | reverse complement strand
TGCAAATTTAGAATTATTTCCTTAAAACAAGAATTATTTTTTAATTCTTTTTCATATTTGCACAGTCAATTCAATTAATAATGGAAACCAAACGACTGTTCGCAGCTATAAAGGTTGAACCTGAGGAGGCATTTTCCGATATGTATCACAATCTCTGTCAGGTTCTTGGATTTCATATCATCAAATGGGTTGAGCCCCATAACATCCATGTTACCCTGCGATTTTTCGGTGAAACCCCGGTTGATGAAATCCCCGTGATCACCGAAGCCCTTCGACAAGCTACCACCGGCATAAAGCCTTTTGAACTGGAAATTGCCAAAACGGGTATTTTTGGCAGCTACTACAGCCCCAAGGTAATATGGTTCGGAATTACTGAAAATCCAGTGCTTAACAAATTGTACAGCCAGTTGAACATTGCCCTGGAAGAGGCCGGCTTTATGAGCGACAGGCAAAACTTTGTTCCGCATCTTACCGTAGGTCGGGTAAAGGAAATCAGGGATAAAAACCATTTCCAGGAAATAATCACCATGTTTAAGGATTATACCTTCCAGAAACAAAAGGTCGGAAGCTTCGAACTGTACGAAAGCGTACTGAAAAAGGAAGGGCCGGAATATACGGTGATTGAGCAGTTCAGGCTGACATAGAGTCTGGATTTTATATCAGCCGATTGCCCGGAAGATTTTCAATGAAACCGGTTCTGCCCGGAAGTTACTCGTCTCTGGTAAATAAGAATTGCATACCTGACTGTTTCAGGGTCATGGTCCGGTTTTCGGGGTTGAATTCCATTACCACGCCGGCCTGGTCGAACTGAAATACATCCTTATCCGCTGGAACCAGCGGAAATGAAGGCTGTCCCGATCCCTGTGCAATCAGTTGATTTTTGTCCCGGGTAACGGTGATTTTTAGCGGTATATCTTTGGAGGAGTAGCTCCCGGTGTATTTTTCCAGATCTTCGGGTGCCACCTGATAGCCTGAGAATGAGGGAAGTTCAAATGGCTTGTTGTAAACGGCGCTTAATACCGCAATGGAAATGCTGTTGTTATTGATTTTTGTTCCGTTTGAGGTCAGGGCATAGGAGATATTTCCATCATCGAAATGGGCGAAGACTGACGAAAAACCATCGATTCCCCCGGTGTGTCCGTAACCCGACCGCTCATAGAACGGTATGGGAAAAAGGCCCATTCCAAAATTGCCTTTGATGGTTTTCATCTGCTGCAGGCTCTTTTTCTTCAGCAGTTTCCCGCCAAACAGTGCATCGCTGAATCTGGTCAGGTCGGCGGGGGTTGAAACAATGCCACCGGCTCCCAGTGGAATGGACAGATCGGTTTCAGAAGCAAGCTTCCATCCTTGCTCCGCATCCAGGTTGTATGATTTACATTTGTTATCGGCCGTGTTGATCTTTTTCCCGTAACTCGTATTTCTCATTCCCAGAGGCCTGATAATCTGAGTTTCAAGAAGTTCTGCGTAGGACTTTCCGTAGATTTTCTCGAGAATGAAACTCAGCAGTAAAAAGTTGGAGTTGCTGTAGGCTGCCCTGGAATCGGGTTTGAAATCGCTGCCCCCTTTCCGGATGATTTCCAGCAATTCAGCCTCCGTTTTAGGCTGAGTGTTCCAGTTCATGTAATCTTCATCATCGGTAAAGCTGTGGATTCCGCTGCGGTGCCTGAGCAGGTGCTCTATGGTGATTTCAGCCGAGTTCTCTATTTCCGGGAAGTATTTGTCGATTGTTGTGGTCAGCTTTAACTTACGGCTTTCCACGGCCTTCATCACCATCACCGTGGTAAAGGTCTTCGAGATGGAACCAATTCTGTAACCGGAGTTTTCATTTGCCTTTATCCCGTTTTCGAGGTCGGCAAAACCAACGGAGCGGCGGTAAATCAGGGTTCCGTTTTTCGAAACGGCCACACTGCCCATAAATTTGTCATTTTTTTCAAGCAGATCAAAATAATTGTCCAGCCGGGCTTTATCGAAATCCTGAGCTATGCCTGAAAGGCTCATCAGGCAAAGGAGGAGGGCGGACAGAAATATCCTTTTCATAAAAAATATTTATTTGATGGCGAATTTATTGAGCAGATAATCTGTCGGTTACTCCATTTTATCAATGGATGAAAACTCGTTTTCCGGCATTTTCTTTCCTTTGTTTTTTGTAATGTTTGCTTCCAGGATGTAATCCACAATCAGGGCAATGCCGCCAAAGAGGCAAACCAGCGCAAAATAGGCTGCTTCACGCTCCATAACGCCAAGTCCCGAAAGGATATTGGCAAGCAGCAGGCCCACCCCGATTCCGGTAAAGAGGAGGCCGTATTTCAGGGATGAAAAATTGGTTTTCTCCGATTCGAAAGCCCTCGGATCCAGGCCGCGATTGATCAGCGCCATGCGCTCTTTTTTACGGATAAGGAGGTAAACGACACCGTAAATGGTCGCAAAAATGGAAATGGGAACAAAAATTTCGCTCATAGCTTAGATTATTGGGGTCAGAAGTTTTGTTTTCTGCCTGTTTGACGCAGATATGCGCTCAAGGTTACAAAACCTTCCAAAGCTTTGCTAAAATAGTTTAAACTGGCCATTTTTAACTATCTTTATTCCTGTCTGTTTTAAGGGAATTCAGCAACTATTTTGCAATATTTTCATTATCAGAAACAGGTTTCCGGGAACAAAACGGCGGTCAATTTAATTTCATGACAGAAAAAGTGTAACCAAAACACCTGTTTGCTCGTCTAAATCACAATGACACACCAGAACAACGATTTAGAGATCATCGGCAGCATCCTCGACGGCAACACGATACACTACTCCGTATTGGTTGACCGGTACCGGGATATGGTGTTTTCGCTTGTTCTGAAAGTGGTGAAAAACCGTGAAGAAGCGGAAGAAGCAGCACAGGATACCTTCCTGAAGGCGTATCACGCTCTTCCCGGTTTCAAGCATGAGGCGCGTTTCAGCACCTGGCTGTTCAGGATAGCCTACAATACCGCTGTTTCGCGCACGCGTAAGAAACGAATTGTAACCGAAGCCATTGACGATCGCCTGGTTGAAAACTACAGCGTGGATGAGGTCAGGGAAAATGCGGAGCAGCTCGACAGGCAGCAGCAGCTATCGCTGATGAAAAGTACCATGATGACCCTTCCGGAAGATGAACAGATGCTGATCAGCATGTTTTATCAGGATCATCAGAGCATAGAAGAGATCGGGGTGATTACCGGCTTATCGGTTTCGAATGTAAAAGTGAAACTTCACCGCATCAGAAAGAAGATTTATGCAGCAATGGCTGAAAAGATGCAGATGAATTATGTGTGATGGTGTTTGAACAAGGTTGATTAAATTTGCAGATGATGACACACGATGATTATAACGAATTGATTGACGACAGTTTTCTGGCACAAATAATGTCGGAGCTGCCGCATGAAAAGGCGCCCGAAGGGTTTACCGGCAGGGTGATGCAGCAGATTGTGCCTGCCGCCGAACCGGTTTATACACCCGAATACCGCCGGCAGATGTTCTGGGGCTATGTGGCGCTGGTTGCCGCCATGCTGTTTGTGGTACTGATGGTGGTACTGCAGATTCCGTTTATCAAAACCGAGTTTGCCGCCGTCGCAGAAAGGATTCAGAACCTGCTGAATGCACCGGTTGACCTCCTGGAAGGAATCAATAAAATGGTGCATTATCTTAAAGCTTCAACCACCGTCATCGTGATTTCTCTGGCAACCGGACTTCTGCTTCTTTTCGAAAGGCTGATCAGAAGCGGCCTGCAGCATAAATATACCTCACCGTAAAATAACATTCCGACTATGATTCCCGATCCGGTAACCGAAGCCATTCTCCGCCGTCTGGGCTCATCAGGTTCCGGAATGCCCGTTATCGGCACCGTTAGCCCCGTATCAGGCGGATCGATCAACGATGCCTATTCGTTTGTTGCTAACGGTGAAAAATACTTCGTTAAGCTAAATAGTGCCGGCCGTTATCCCGGAATGTTCGAAGCGGAGGCGAAAGGGCTGGAAATTCTACGAAATTCAGGCTGCATTAATGTTCCTCAGGTACTTTTCTGCGAAAATGCCGGCGCTTACTCCTTTATTCTGATGAACTACGCTGCCGGCAGCAGCCCCAAACCCGGATTCTGGGAAGAGGCCGCACAGCAGCTTGCCAATCTGCATAAGATCAGCAATCCGGTTTTCGGGCTTGACCACGACAATTATATCGGCTCCCTAAGGCAAATAAACACCCCCGCCGCTTCGTGGGCCGACTTTCTGGTAAATGCCCGCTTTCAGCCGATGATAAAGATGGCGGGAGATGCACAACTGCTTAACAGCAATGACTTCAGGAAATCGGAGCAGTTGTTTTCGAAACTCGGAAATCTGATTCCGGCTGAACCGCCGGCATTGCTGCACGGCGACCTGTGGAGCGGAAACCTGATTACAGGCAGCAGCGGATTGCCCTGCTTCATCGATCCGGCGGTGTATTGGGGTCACCGCGAAATTGACCTGGCAATGACACGGCTGTTCGGCGGATTTCCTCAGGAGTTCTATCATTCCTACAACCAGGCATTTCCGCTTGAAAAAGGCTGGCAGGAGCGGATTGATCTGAATCAGCTTTATCCACTGCTGGTGCATGTAAATCTGTTTGGCGGGGGATATGTATCGCAGGTGCGCTATATCCTGAAAAGGTATGTTGGCTGATCAGGCCGGCGGAGCTATTTTTTCTTTTTCTTCCGGATGATTCCTTCGCGGCGCTCTTCCCACAACTGTTTAAAACTGTCTTCGGCCACTTCGGGCAGTATCCGTTTTTTGCCCCACAATCCGCCATAGGCTTTTTTCAGCATCATATTCTTAAAGCCGGCGCTGCCTTTATCCATCCAGTTTCGGTTGAGCAGCAGCTTTTTCCATACAAACATCGAAAAACCGTCGAAAGTGGAGTACATTCCCTGCTTCACGCTGTCGTTCCGGTTGTGCAGCAGCAGATCGTGCAGGTTGATCTTTACCGGGCAAACGGAGGTACCGCTTCCGCAGATGGTAGATGCAAAACTCAGGTGTTTGTATTCGTTCAGCCCCTTCATCCATGGGGTAATCACCGCGCCTATGGGGCCGGTATAGGTGGTTCCGTAAGCGTGGCCGCCAATGGTTCTGTACACGGGGCTGGCATTCAGGCAGGCGCCGCAGCGGATGCAGGCCAGTGCCCGCCGCTGGATAGTCTGTGCGAGAACGGCGGTACGGTTGTTATCGAGCAGGATCACCACCATCTCCTTTGGCCCGTCGGTTTCGCCTTCCTGGCGCGGACCGCTGATAAGGCTGTTGTAAACGGCCGTTTTTTGTCCGCTGCCGTAAGTGGCAAGCAAAG
This sequence comes from Bacteroidales bacterium Bact_23, assembly GCA_001603685.1. Classification (GTDB taxonomy): domain Bacteria; phylum Bacteroidota; class Bacteroidia; order Bacteroidales; family Lentimicrobiaceae; genus Lentimicrobium. Next base: position 1,197 of record LUZO01000156.1, on the reverse strand, counting down.
GCCAGAAAACATCCAGGTTTCTGATGGATGGAATTACCTTTTCGATGCCGGCAACCACTATGTGAACCTCAGGAAATGCGGTACTCATCAGGATGTTGCCTTCATTTTCAGTAAGCCCGACCGAACCGGAATCGGCAACCAGGAAGTTAGCTCCGGTAATGCCGATTTTTGCATTAAAGAATTTATTTCTGAGTTGCTTACGGATATAAGCGGTGATCTGGTCGGAAGTGGCTGTTGCCGGAAGACCGAACTTCGCATTAAAAAGGGCAGCCACCTCTTCGCCCGATTTGTGCATGGCGGAGTTTACCATGTGCGACGGCTGTTCACCCGCCTGCTGCATAATAAACTCACCCATACCGGTTTCTATGGTTTCCACCCCTAATTCGCTCAGGTGCCGGCTGAGTTCAATTTCTTCGAGAACGCTACTCTTTGACTTTACCACATAACCGGCTTCATATTTCTTTACGATTTCGGTAATTTCGCCGATTGCATCCGCAGCATCCTGAGCCCAGACAATTCTGCCGCCGTTTTTCTCGAAATTCACCTCGAATTCCACCAGCACCTTTTCGAGATCGCCCAACGCTTTGTTTTTCAGGTAAGCAGCCCGGTTCCGGGCCAGATCAAGATTGACAAACTGAGATTTAGCCTGTTTAACGGCAGCATTGTATCTGTTGATTTTCCCATACAGAATCTCCTGACGGGCAGTATCAGCAGCCATTTTTGCCGATTCACTCATAAATTTTTTGTAAACCTCATTTGCCATATCCGGAATCAGCCAATTTTATTGATTTTCTCCACCCTTGCCGTATGCCTTCCGCCTTCAAATTCAGTATTGAGAAACAGTTTCACCGCTTTGATGGCTTCGTTGAAATCAATAAACCGGCCCGGCAAACAGAGTATATTAGCATTGTTGTGCCTGCGGGTAAGCTCAGCCTGTTCGCTGTTCCAGCACAAAGCGCCCCGCACTCCGGGGTACTTGTTAACAGTCATGCAAACTCCATTTCCGCTGCCGCAAACAACAATGCCCCGGCTTACCTCACCATCGTTCACAGCCTTGCCTACCTTATGTGCAAAATCCGGATAATCAACACTTTCTGTTGAATAAGTACCAAAATCGGTATAAGAATATCCTTCCTCATTAAAAATTTTAATAAGAAACGATTTCAGTTCAAAACCGGCATGATCGCTGCCCAATGC
>LUZO01000155.1 GCA_001603685.1 Bacteroidales bacterium Bact_23 | reverse complement strand
TATAATATGTGGAATTTCAGCCCCAATAAATCCTGGTAACTCATTACCACTAGCTGAAATCCCTGAAGGTACACCAGTATATAATCTTGAAAGAAATCCTGGAGACGGTGGAAAATTTGTCCGTTCTTCTGGAACTTACGCTTCTTTGATCACTCATGATGTGGATAAAGCAGTAGTTGAACTGCCATCCGGCGAATTAAAAGCATTTAATCCTCGTTGCAGAGCAACAATCGGTGTTGTAGCAGGTGGAGGTAGAAAAGAAAAACCATACCTCAAAGCAGGTAACAGATATTATGCTATGAAAGCTAAGGGTAAAAAGAATGTTACTGTTAGAGGGGTTGCTATGAATGCTGTAGACCACCCACATGGTGGAGGAAACAGACAGCATCCAGGAAGACCAACCACAATATCAAGACACGCACCACCAGGACGAAAAGTTGGTTCAATAGCTGCTAAAAGAACAGGGAAGAGAAGATAGGAGGTGAATTATTGGCTAGAAAAGAATTTATGTATCGCGGTTATACATTAGAAGAATTACAACAGATGCCTTTGGACAATGTAATAGAATTGTTCCCAGCAAGACAGAGAAGATCCTTAAAAAAGGGCTTTTTACCAAGGCAGAAAAAGATACTGGAAAAAATAAGAAAATTGAAAAAGCAAGAAAACAAAGGTGGAAGACCACAGATTATCAAAACTCATTGTAGGGATATGATAATTCTTCCAGAGATGGTAGGACTAACCTTTGGAATTTACAATGGTAAGGAATTCGTGAATGTGGAAATACAGCCCGAAATGATTGGATGTTACTTCGGGGAATTTGCACTCACCAGGAAAAGGGTGGAACACGGAGATCCCGGAATGGGAGCAACCAGGTCATCAATGTTTGTGCCGCTTAAATAAGGAGAATATACAATGGCAAAAATTAAATACGCTTATACAGGTGACGAAGAAAAAACAGCAAAAGCCGTTGGGAGATCCCTTAAGATTTCACCAAAACATGCTGTTGAGATATGTAACCAAATCAGGGGCATGAAAATAGAGAATGCCAAAGAGTATCTGGAAGAAGTTATTCAAATGAAGAAAGCAGTACCATTCAGAAGACATAACAAAAAAGTAGGTCATAAAAGAGGTATAGAAGGATGGCCTAGCGGTCGCTACCCTGTTAAAGCTGCAAAACAGATTTTAAATGTTTTAATCAACGCAGAGGCTAACGCAGAGTACAAAGGATTGGATACGGAAAGTCTCCGAATAAAACACATATCCAGCCATCGCGGTTTTGTTATAAGGGGATGGACGCCCCGAGCATTCGGGAGAGCAAGTCCTTTTAATACACCAACCACCCACATTCAGATAATTCTAGGGGAGGCATAGATTACATGATTGAAAAAGATTTTGTCACTGAAGGTCTTAGAAGAACAAGGATAGATGAATACCTTGAAAACGAACTTGAAAGAGCAGGTTACGGTGGAATGGAAATCCAAGTAACTCCCTTAGGTACAATGGTAGTGGTTTACGCTGAACGTCCAGGTATGGTTATTGGGAGAGGTGGAAAAACTGTCCGCAGTATAACCCAAAACTTGAAAACCGACTTTGGAATTGAAAATCCTCAAGTTGAGGTTAAAGAAGTTGACGTACCTGAACTGAACCCAAAAATAATGGCATATAAAATTGCAAACATGTTGCAAAGAGGTATGCACTTTAGAAGAGTTGCTTATACTGCCCTTAGAAGAATTATGGGTGCCGGAGCTCAAGGTGTTGAAGTTACTATTTCAGGTAAAATAAGAGGTGCCCGATCAGCTTGTGCAAAATTCACTGACGGTTACATAAAAAGATGTGGTGAACCATCCACTCGATTTGTAAGAGAAGGATTTGCTACTGTTCAACTTAAACCGGGTGTTTTAGGTATATATGTTAGAATTATGCCCCCAGATGTTGTTCTTCCAGATAAAGTGGACATATTAAAACCTGATATAAAAGAAGAATCAGTTGATCAGGTAATGGGAACTTTAGAGACTGAAGATTCTGCTCTTGAAGACATTGACGCTGTAGAAGAAACTGCAAAAAAGGCAGTAGAAGATGTCAAAAAAGCTGCAAAAGAAGTAGCTGAAGATGTCAAAGAAGTTGTTGATGTGAAAAAAGCTAAAAAAGACATTGAAACTGTAAAAAAATCTGCTAAAAAGGCTGCTAAAAAGGATGTTGAAGTTATAGAAAAAGCAGCTGAAGATGTCAAGAAAGTTGCTAAAGTAGTAGCTGAAGATGTAGAAGAATCTCCAGAAAAAGCAGCTGAAGATGTCAAGAAAGTTGCTAAAGTAGTAGCTAAAGACGTAGAAAAATCTGCAGAAAAGGTAGTTAAAGATGTCAAAAAAGCTGTAAAAGATGCAGTTGAAACAGCCGAAGAAATTGCTGAAGTTGAAGATACTGAAGAAAAACCTGCTAAATCAGAAACTAAGGATAAAGGTTCATCAAAAGATGATGTTGAACCAGATAAAACTGAAAGTAAGGAAGATTCAACTGAAAAAGCAGTTGAAGACCAACAAACCGAAGAAACTACTGAAGAAAAGTC
>LUZO01000154.1 GCA_001603685.1 Bacteroidales bacterium Bact_23 | reverse complement strand
GAAATTGAAAGAATAAATATATTATGATTGTCTTTTCATAAAATAATGGTTCCATATCCCTGAAAGCCAATGTTAATGCCTGTCGGGGAGTTGTGGCTTGTTTAGGGTTGTATTTAATAAGTTCGGGCTTTACTGTATTACAAAATAAATGACGGTTTTTGATCTTATTCCAGCCCCAGTTTTTTAATCAGATTTTGCAGATAGATTGCCGCTTCCGGTGTGTTTTCGGCCGGCGCCCAGGAGGCGAAGTTCTTGTCGTCGATGGGATTGTAGGGGCCGTCTTTGGCTTCATAGGCAACTGAGCCCTCCTGAAGGGAGATCACGGTGTGGAAAGTGCGCTCGGCAATTTCGGCTGCCACCGCCGGGCCGGAGGGAGAAAGCACAATATGGTCGGTAACATTGCCCGAATGATCGAACTGAACCACGCAAAGCTTTCCTTTAAGTGCAAAGAATACCTCGCGTTTGTCGGGGTCTTCGTGTTTGTGGGGTCTTACATAGGTACTGGGCTCCATGGCATTGAGCAGCCGCTGAAGGGTATCTTCCGGTCCGGTGTGGAAGTTATGGTTCATTCGCTTTCGCGCTGAGTTGCGGGCCTTTCCGGTCAGCTCGTCCATCAGCTTAAAGTCAATCTTTTTCATAGTTGAGTGGTGTTAATCAGCCATTTCATCAGGATTCCAGTAAAGATGGCGGCAGAAAAACTGATCATGGTTCCGATCAGGATATACTCGGCGCCTTTGCGGTTGCTGCTGTCGCGGATATCGCCGAATCGCAGTATGGATTTGGCAGCTACCAGAAAACCAACCGCTGAGAACTGGTTGATGGCCATGAAAGTGAGAATCAGTATCCGCTCGAGCATGCCGATATATTTGCCGGCATCCTTTAGTCCGCCTTCGGGGTTGGCTTCATTCTGCCAGCGCTCGGTTAGTTTTGCAATGATGATGCTCATCGGCCAGAGCACCAGGAGATAGGAGAAGAGATAGATCCAGAGCAGGTTGTTTGAAAATAGAAGCCCGCAGCACGAAAATTCCGGAATGCCGTTGCGCAGATAGAGCCAGGCGATAAAGACAGTGGCCAGCAGGTGCAGCGCTTGATCGGCGATGAAGGTGGCAATGGAGTCTTTCAGGCTGGATTTCAGGATGTCGGTTGCCGCATGCAAAACAAAAATCAGCAGCGGAATCATCCAGTTGGAAAGGTATCCGGAAAGCAGCCACGACAAAACAGCAACCACGAGTGCATTGAGATAGAGGTAGCCGGAGCGCCATTTGTGCTCTGTCCGCGACTCAATCCAGTGCTTCTGCTGAAAAATGAAATCGCCTGCCACATGGGCGGTAAGCAGCCTGACCAGCAACAGCAGATAAACCGGAAAAGTCAATGGATCCCCAATCATGATTCGTTCTGTTCTTCAACTTGTTTATATAGTTAGAATACTATAATCACAAAATATAGTATCCTAATACTATAATGCTTTAATATATTATTGTGATGCTATAATCAGCCAATATAATGGTTTGGTATTATATTCAGACCAATTCTTCGTACCTGACAAGCAGATCGCTGATTCCCTGCCATCCCATGGTTTTGATTTTACTCCGGGCCGAGGGCTGACTGATTCCCGTTTTTGCGGATATCTCTACCTGCGATGCATTCTTCATCAGGTACTTAACCAGTTCTGCCTGTCCTGAGGTCCACTTTCTGATGATTTCATCGGCCAGCGACAGGGCGGTATTCAGCTCTTTGTCGCGGTTCTCCTCGCCTGAGGTGAAGATGGTTTGCCGGTTTCGCGGCATTTTATCGAGCAGATGCCCGCTGAGGGTAAATGCTTCTCCAATGCTCTCGGTGATGTTTCCGGCAATTTTCTCCACTCTGCCGATTGCGATTGCCGATCTTACATCCACCGCATTGGCCAGGCGTTTGGGATAGGCTGTTCTCAGTCCGGCTCTGACCAGAATCAGCGTTTTCAAGGCGCAGTCCGGCGGGGTGAGGATCTGAAAACTGTCGCCCCTGAAGATGCTGAATGCAGGAATTTCCGTGCCCGGTGGACATACTGCAGGCACCCTGCCGAGAGCTTCGGCGATTACCCCGGGAAGCTTTTCGAGTTCCGCAGCGGTAAGTTTCGACGATTTTACGATATCACCTGTAATTACTGCATATAGTTTTGTGCTCATGTTCAGGCTTTTAGCTTTTTATAGCGGATGCGGTGAGGCGTGTCGGTTCCCAGTCGTTTCCTGCGGTTCTCTTCATACTCCGAATAGCCGCCTTCGAAGAAATAGACCTGCGAATCGCCTTCAAAGGCGAGGATGTGCGTTGCAATACGGTCGAGGAACCAGCGGTCGTGCGAGATTACGATGGCACAGCCGGCGAAGTTCTCGAGGCCTTCTTCAAGTGCTCTGAGGGTGTTCACATCAATATCGTTGGTGGGCTCGTCGAGCAGCAGCACATTGGCTTCGGAGCGCAGGGTGAGGGCAAGGTGCATTCTGTTTCGTTCTCCGCCCGAAAGCACTCCCGCCTTTTTTCCCTGATCGGCGCCGCTGAAGTTGAAGCGGGCAACATAGGCGCGCGAGTTGATTACCCGTCCGCCTACCTGCAGGTTTTCATTCCCTTCGGAGATTACCTCCCACACCGATTTTTCGGGATCGATTTCGGCATGAGCCTGATCCACATATCCCAGTTTTACCGTTTCGCCAACCGAGAATTCGCCGCTGTCGGGCGTTTCATGGCCCATAATCAGCCTGAACAGGGTGGTTTTACCGGCGCCGTTGGGGCCGATGATTCCCACAATGCCGGCAGGGGGAAGGCTGAAGCTGAGGTTTTCGAACAGCAGCTTGTCGCCATAGGCTTTCGAAATGCCTTTGGCTTCTATCACCTTGTTCCCGAGCCGCGGACCGTTCGGGATAAAGATTTCCAGCTTTTCTTCCTTCTGTTTTACATCTTCGCTCATCAGGCGTTCATAGGCTGAGAGACGGGCTTTTGACTTGGCGTGGCGGGCTTTCGGCGCCATCCGCACCCACTCAAGCTCGCGTTCGAGGGTTTTTCTGCGTTTGCTCTCGGTTTTCTCTTCCATGGCCAGGCGGTTCGATTTCTGTTCCAGCCATGAGGTATAGTTCCCTTTCCAGGGAATTCCTTCGCCGCGGTCGAGTTCAAGAATCCAGCCGGCCACATTGTCGAGGAAGTAACGGTCGTGGGTTACTGCGATTACCGTTCCCTTGTATTGTCTGAGGTATTGCTCCAGCCAGTCGATGCTTTCGGCGTCGAGGTGGTTGGTGGGCTCGTCGAGCAGCAGAATGTCGGGTTCCTGCAGCAGCAGGCGGCAGAGTGCCACCCTTCGGCGTTCGCCGCCCGACAGCGTTTTAACGTTCTGCTCCGGATCGGGGCAGCGCAGCGCATCCATGGCACGCTCGAGTTTGGTATCCAGCTCCCAGGCATCGTGCTGATCAAGCAGATCGGTGAGCCGGCCCTGCTCTTCAATCAGGGCATTCATCTCGTCGTCGCTCATGGGTTCGGCAAAGCGGTTGTTCACCTCTTCGTAGGCCTTAAGCAGCGCTACCGTTTCCGCAACGCCCTCCTCTACAATCTCCTTCACCGTTTTTGTTTCATCCAGCTCAGGCTCCTGCATCAGAATGCCGACAGAATAACCGGGCGAATAAACCACTTCGCCGGTATAGCTTTTATCGAGGCCGGCAATGATTTTCAGCAAACTCGATTTGCCGCTTCCGTTTAATCCGATGATACCGATTTTGGCACCGTAAAAAAACGAGAGATAAATATCTTTAAGAATCTGGCGGTTCGGGGGAATTGTTTTCCCCACTCCAACCATTGAGAAAATGATCTTCTTATCGTCTGACATAGGAGGTGTTGTTGCGTTCCGGCAAACTTAATATTTTTTTGGAAATTACGGAACAGCGATTTCGCAATTGCTTCACTGAATGCACTGCGTTGGAAAGGACCGGACTATCCCTGTCTCTTATACACATCTG
>LUZO01000153.1 GCA_001603685.1 Bacteroidales bacterium Bact_23 | reverse complement strand
TTAACCATCGGCATTAACGATTCTAATTTACAAAACAGTTTGGACTATTTTGTAAATAGAATTCGTATTACAATTCGTTCAGGATTTTAATGAATTCCTCATGCCTGTAGGCACCTTCAACGCTCCGTTTGTCGTAAACCATAAAGTACCGGTAATTATTTCCTGCTTTACCGGCCCAAAGATTGCCAAGTTTTATTTTTTGTCCTGCATCCAGGTGGTCGCCCTTGGTTTCCAGTAAAATGGTTTTACCGTTTTTGGTTTGAATAATGAAATCGGGATAGTGGTTTATGAATCCATTGATTCTGAATCCTTTCCGCTCCTGGTTTCTGGTCCAGAAGGCGATGTTCTGCATATTGGCAACCTCGTTGATTACCCTTGTTTCGAAGTCGTTCATGCTGCCCTCCTTTTCATAAAGGGACTTTGTGATGTTTTTTGCGGTGTCGCCCGGCGAAATGCAGTTTGGGAAAACGAAAGAGGGTTTAATAAACACTTTATCGGTATCTAAAAATTCACTGAACTTCCTTTCGGCATAGGCTTCTGAAAGCTCCCTGATTTTCTGTTTTATTTTGTCGATATAGGAGTATTCATTGTTGCTGAAGTCATTGTACTGTTCATCGTTAAAATCTTCCAGTATCCGGTTGATGTATTTTTCAAGCTCTTTGTCGGGAAATGGCGGCATGTTACCCATTATGGCCATTATCTTTTTTGTGAAATTCTTCACTCTGAACTCTTTTCTGGCAGGATCGAGCATATAGTTGAGGATTCTCTCCCTGGTATTGCCGTCGAGCTTCACAAAGGTCGGGGTGTTCTCTTTTTTGGTTTCGTCAAGGTCAATTTTATATAGTTCTGAGGAGGTGTTAGAGAACACAATGTCAGTTGGTTGCTGACTTAGCTTAAAACCTTCAAGCAGGTCAACTTTTTCGAGTTCGACTTCTTTTTCCTGCTTCCCGAATAAACCAATTTCAGGGGTTCTCAAAAAGAACTGCGGCAGACTGATTTTTTCCGCTTCGCTTTTGAAAACTTCTTTAATCTCAAATGTTTTCACTAACTGCTGTATTTCGTAAGGAACAGGTGTTTCTGTTACGGATGTGCCAATCCGCGATTCAAATGCTTCGCTCTCTTCAATGGCGGCTTTTTCAATTATTTTGATGGTCTCATCAAAAAAACTTGTTTCAGATGGCAGATTTATCCGGGTGGTGTCAATGCCGCTCGTAATATCTTCCGCCTCTGTATCTTCTTCTTTTTCAGAGAAAACGGGAAACAGTTGTGGCGGATCCTGTGCTTTATTTTCAGCAGGTGTCTCCGGTTCCGTAATTCTGTAGTCTTTTTCGCTGAAGCCCGCTTTGTTCAGCCCTTTTACAATGTTGTCAAGGGTTTCAAGGAATCTGGCTGAAGCTGTCAAAACATAACTCAGATTGAGCATTTCAAATTTGTGCTTTGTTACATAAGGCTGACGCAAAACCCTGCCCAGAATCTGCTCAACATCCACTGCCGAACTTTTATCGGCCAGCGAAGCCAGGATATAGGCAAAAGGGCAGTCCCATCCTTCCTTTAAAGCATTGATTGTAATGATGTAACGAACTTCGCAAGCCCTGTCCATCAAGTCAATGCCCTTAATTTCATTGATGTTAGCCGTTTTTATCTTTATTTGCTCTTCAGGAATTTTCAACTCCATGAGTTTGTCTTTCAGCTTCTGAATATTTGACTTTTCCTCTTCTGCATTCAAAAAGTCTTTGCCGTTTTTGGGCTGTGCCTGAAACAAAACAATCGGGCGGATATATTTGCCGCCGGCCTTCTCCTCTTCAATTGCCATCAGCTCCAGATGCTTTTGCAACTGCAGGGACGAATTGATAACTTCTGTCCTGCCCGGATGGTTGTATACAATTACAGGCAGCTTTACCATGTTTTCACGCTTCAGTTCCAGCGCGTCAACAAAACTGATGATATTGCTGTTTTTGCGTGGCGTGGCTGTAAGATCGAGTATAAAGCAGGGGTTTAATGCAGAGAGCATTTCAATGCTGAGGTCGGTTTCGGCATTGTGACTCTCGTCAACCACAACCAGCGGATTCAGGAATTTGATAACTGCACCCAGCGTAATTTCAGTCTCTTTACCCAGCAGATTTTCAAAGCTTTGCAGGTTTCCGTTTTCCTGAAATACTTTCCGGTCTTCCTTGTTTCGTGCCCTCAAACTGTCGAAACTGAACACCATAATGTTCAGTTGCTCATTTACTGTGGTGGCGTTGAAACCACTGCCCTGCAGCAAGGTCTCCTTATCGAATACCTCTACTTTATTGCCAAAATGCGAATTGATTTTCCGGCGGTAGGGATGCGACGGATCTCTCAGGTTTTTAATGGTTTGCTCCAGAATGGTGATGGAGGGCACCAGCCATACCACCGCTTTCGGACGGCTGTAATCAAAGGCGTCGAAAATGGTTTTGATGGCATTGCAGGCAATAAAAGTCTTTCCGCCGGCAGTAGGAACTTTGACGCAGATATGCGGCACACGCGGTACATTGTTTTTGTATGGCTCAATGGCCTTGCCTGCAAAAGGATATAAAGGCGTTCTGGGATGCTTTGCCCAAAAATTGTAAAAAGCCTTCTGAGTATCCTTGGTCTCTTGTATCTGATCAAGAAACAACGATATGTCGCTGATTACCTGCTGTTGATATGGCTTCAGTTCCATGCTTATTTGTTGATTTTTAAGGATTTGGGTAGCATTATCAGAAAGGGTAGCATATTTTCCTTCTTCAGATTGTAGTAATCAAAACCAATGTGAATATTTTGGTAATAAGCGGGCCGGTTTTTGGCATAATACTCTTCGCTTTTTATTGCCCACGCTGCCTTTCCTGTTTTACTTGCCAAAAACCATTTTTCAAGCAAACGGCCTGCTCTGCCATTTCCATCCATAAACGGATGTATCTTCTCAAATATCAGATGGATATATGAGGCAAAATAAAATACTTCGGCCAGACTTAAATCATTCTCCAGCAGATATTTAATATCACTGAACAGTTTATCAATCTCAGTTTTTACATATTCAGCCTCAACTGCCATGTATTCAAGTTTTCCTCCGCTGAAAATCCCAACCTGTTGATTCCGGAATTTACCGCGCTGGCTTTTTAATGATAAGATATTGGAACTTAATATTTTATGCGTTTCCAAAAAGTTTTCAAGCGTTAGAGTATTTGCGATTGCAAAATTGTAGGCAGCAACCAGATCGTCAATTTCAGCCATCTCTTTGGGCTTCGATCTTATCCTGAATTTCTTATTCTTCAGGTAAGTGTCGATGTCAATGCTATTGCCCTCGATGTTGGATGAATAGGTGGCTGAACTCTGAATGTAAAACTCAAAATCGGCCTGCGAAAACATCTCTTTGCTTTGCAAAAACTCCAGTCCGGGAAGCAGGTCACTTTCGGTGATTTGCGCTATATACCGGCTTAGCAGTTGATTGCTCAGAATTTGTAAGTTTTCCATGACCCTAAAATCTCGTTATATCCCGCGGGATTTTTTTGAAAATAATGTTGTGCTTTGCCATGTATTCCCTGGTGAGCAGACAGTTGTCGGCATAGATGACATACTGTTCGGCTACGGTTTTGATGGTGGCCAGAAAAGCGTGGTTAAGGGTGGTTGTGCTTTTGGCTTCGTAGAAAAAATAGTAAGCAGTGTCGTTGTGCTTTTTCAGGAAGTAGCTGTTGTCGCTGTGTTCAACTGTGCCCGGCGGTGTTTTGGTTTCGGTGTAGCAAACATACTGCCGGAGCCTTTCAATGCCCACCTCTTCGTTCAGGTTTCCGTTTTCCAGAAAGATGGGTTGCCCCAATTCGTAAAAATCAAAGCTGCCGCCGCTGCCTTCAACTGCTTTTGAGCCTTCGCCATAACCTTTTATTACCCGCTTTACCCTTTCGGCGGTGATGGTCTCGGCGTAATCTTCCATTTCAATTAAAATAAACTTCCGGTTGCCGCCATCCTGTTTGTTCAGGTTTAAAACCGCATGGGCGGTTGTGCCTGAGCCGGCAAAGGAATCCAGGATGATGGAATCTTTTGATGAAGATATTTGTAAAATTCTATTTATCAATTCGATTGGCTTTGGAGTGTCAAATGGTAATTCATTGTTAAAAATATTCTTTAAAACTTTATTAGCATCTCTAGTGGTGCCAACATCTTGACCAAACCATAT
>LUZO01000152.1 GCA_001603685.1 Bacteroidales bacterium Bact_23 | reverse complement strand
TTTGCAATCACAATGATTATTTTTGCTTTTTCGTAAACCCACTTATCGGAGGGGACTCAAGGTTTATAATCCAATGTTCACACCTATAATGATGGTACGTGACTGCGGATAGGTGAAAAAGTCGGTACCCATCACAATATTGTCGTTGGAGTAGTAATTCACTTCAGGGTCCATTCCGGTGTAGGTTGTAAAGGTGAACAGGTTCTGACCCGAGGCATATACCCTTGCCGTTTTGATTTTTGCCTGTCTGAGTAGTTTCTGCGGAACATTGTAGCCAAGCGTTACATTCTTGATTCGCATGAAAGAGCCGTTTTCGATAAATCGCGATGATTTACGCTGGTCGCCCTCTTTCGGGATTTTGGTGATGTCGCCGGGCTTTTTCCAGCGGTCAGCCATAATTGCCAGTTGGTTGTCTTCGCCAACGCCGGATGCCAGGTAGATGTTCGATCCGTTGAAGACATCGTTGCCCTGTACTCCCTGCAGGAATACGGAGAGGTCGAAGTTCTTGTAGGCGAAGTTGTTGGTAATTCCGTAGATGAAGTCCGGATTCGGGTCGCCGATCTTTTTGCGGTCGGCAGAAGTCAGTTTTCCATCCTTGTCAACATCTTCGTACACCAGCATTCCTGTGGTGGGATCCACGCCAAGGCAACTGTAGCCGTAGAATATCCCCACAGGCTCGCCTTCCTGAACGCGGTTACCGCCTCTTCCCTGATCGTCGATGGGCTGTCCTTCGTAGAGTTTGAGTACTTTGTTCCGGTTGGCGGTAAAGTTGATGGAGGTGTTCCAGGTAAGGGCCTTTTTAATGTTCTGGGTGTTCAGCAGCAGCTCGATTCCCTGATTCTGCAGCTCGCCGATGTTGGCTGTAATGGAGCTGTAGCCTGTTGATGGCGGTACCGGCCTGTCGAGAAGCAGATCGCGGGTAAAGTTGTGATACAGGTCGGCGGTGAGTCCGATGCGGTCTTCAAAGAGGCCGAGATCAAAGCCGAATCCCTTCTGAATGGTGGTTTCCCACTTGAGGTCGTTGTTGGGCAGTTGTACCGGAGCAATTCCCGGACGCTGTCCGTAGTTGTATCCTCCGCGGTAAAGGCCCAGCGACGAGAAATCGCTGATGTCGTCGTTTCCGGTCATACCCAGTGATACCCTAACCTTCAGTTCGCTGATGGCGGCGATGTTTTTGATAAAGGGCTCCTCGCTGGCACGCCATGCCATTGAGATGGCCGGGAAGTAGCCGTAGCGGTTGTTCTTGCCGAATTTCGATGAACCGTCGGCCCTGGCGGTAAGGGTAACGATATATTTATAAAGGTAGTTGTACTTGAACTGCCCGAAGAATGAGTTCATACCCCGGTCGAGGCTGCGGGCGGATGCTGCCCTGATGGTTCCGGCGGAGGTAATGTACTGGAAATGCTCATTCGGGAAGTCAATGGCTTCGATGTAGGTGTTGCGGCGCGAATACTTTTCGATGCTGTATCCTGCCAGCGCCTCAATGTTATGATTGTCTTTGAAGGTGGTTCTGTACTGCAACACATTGCTGGAAATCAGGTTGCTGGCATAAGTGGTTCCTTCTATCCCCAGCCCGTTGTACTTGGCGCCCTGTGCCACGGTAATCGGGTCGTACTCGTGCTCGCGCAGGAAATACTGGTCGGCGCTCCACTTGCTTGTAAAGGTGAAGTTCTCAAGGAAGCTGTACTCCAGGTTGATGCCGGCATTGCTGCGGTTGGTAAATGCCTGGTTGATGGTATGGTTGATGATGGCAACCGGATTGGCATACGGGCCGTTCTCGTTGTAGCTTCCGTCAGGGTTATATACCGGATAGATGGCCGGCATGGAGATGGCATTCGGGATAGGGCCGTACAGGGTGTAGTCGCCTTCCACACGGTCGTTTTTCGAATAGCTCATCGAAATGTTACCGCCGATGGTGAGGTTTTTGCGGAGTTTGTGGTCAACGCTGAGGCGGCCGCTGTAACGGTCGTAATCGGTTGACTTTACGATACCTGCCTGGTTGAAATAGTTACCCGAAACAAATACGCGCGTTTTGTCGTTGCCGCTGCTTACCGAGAATTCGGTATTTGAAGTGGGCGCCGTCTGCAAAATCTCACTCATCCAGTCGGTATCCACACCCTGAACATTGGTACCCTTGTACTCGTTCCACTGGGCGGCATTCATCATTTTCGGGATGCGCTCCTTAGGGAGCGTCTGCCAGCCGTAGGAGGTATTCAGGTTAACGCTGGTTTTCTGATAATCGCCTTTCCTGGTTGTAATCAGCATTACCCCGTTCGAAGCCCTGGCGCCGTAAATGGCTGTGGCAGAGGCGTCTTTCAGGAAGGTAATCGACTCGATGTCGTTGGGGTTGATATCCGAAAGGGCGTCGATGCTCTGTCCGCTGTAGCCGATCTGCCCGAAACTGCCGGTGAGAATGGGCATACCATCAACAATTACCAGCGGCTGGTTGCTCGCGGTAATGGAGCTTCCACCCCTCATTTTGATGGAGTTCTGTCCGCCGGGAGTTCCCGAGTTCATACTTACGGACACACCGGCAACCTTGCCCTGCAGCACCCCGTCGATGGTGCGGATGGGGGCATTCTGAATTTCATCGGTTTTTACCACCCCTACGGAGTTCGAGATGAGTTTCCGGCTCGAAGTGCTGTATCCCACTACAATCACTTCGCCCAGGTCAACCCGCTCTTCCTGCATCTCTACATTGATAATGGAGCGGTTGTTGACGGCAGCCTCAACCTTTACCATTCCCACATAGCTGAAAACAAGTGTTGCTTTCGGGTCAACGGCAATTTTGTACTTTCCGTCAAGATCGGTAATGGTACCGCTTGTAGTTCCTTTAACCTGTACCGTAACACCCGGTATCGGCATCTTGTCCGAAGCCGATGTCACGGTTCCGGTCACCTGATGCGTCTGGGCAAAAAGCGATGCAGCGAAAAAGGCAAAAAGTAAAGTTAGTAATTTCCTCTTTCTCATGATTTTTATTGTTTTGGTTTAACTGATGTTTTTAATGGTGCAAATTTTAAGGAAACGGGTTCAATATCCATCAGGAGCCCGGTGGCGGTGAAATGCTCCCTTTCATCTTCCGTTTCCGAATAAAAGAGGCGGGAATCCGGCTGAAGCCGCAGCTCAAACCTGATGGCACTCTCTTTGCTTGTCAGATGATGGTTTTCCACCCCTTTCAAATCGTCTTCACCGAACAGATACCGGGTAAGCAGGTTAAAAAAGCCTGTTCCGGTATTCGAAAAAACGCCTCCTGCCACCATACCGGTTCTTGTCCGTTTCTCCATCCCCCCGATCTCGTTTTTGTCTTTCGAGGGGATTATCTTTTGGGAATCGAAGTGGAACTGGTCTCCGTTTTCGAGATAATGAACCGTTACATTGCTCACAGCGGTTGCAGTTCCCACTTTACGGAAGGCCGCTTTTTCGGTGTCGAGGATGGTTACTCCGGCTTCCCCGGCGACTTCCATTCGTTTCTCTTTACCATAATAAATAAGTGCGGTGTTCTCGTCAATGCCGAATCCGAAGCGCTGTTTGCTTAGCTGAGTTGCCATTACCAGTCTGCCGATTCTTGCCCTTGCATGGAAGTGCTGATCAACCATGCCTTCCGGAAAGAATCCGATGCCCTTTGTAATGCGCACGCCTCTGGTGGTATCGCCTTCCTGATCGCTGAGGGATACCGATGCGCCGAATTGCAGCGCTTCAAGGCTGGTGCCGCTGCCAATCATGGGGTTGCTCATAATGGCGGCTCCGGCGCTGGTTCCGCCAACAACACCGCCGCGGCGGTACAAATCCCACACCGCTTCCATCACCGGCGACGGATTGCCCTTTTCATCAAACAGCAGTTTGGTGATTCTCTCCTGGTCGCCGCCCGAAAACCAAACGGCGGAGCTTTCACGCACCTTTGCGGCCAGTTGGCTGTCCCAGGCGTTGGCCTTCCATTCCGCTTCGTTTACATCGGTGGTGCTGTCGTCATCCACCATGGCAACCGGTATCAGCCGGATGTTTTCAGGTTTTACGCCAAACCTCCTCAGCCCCTGGCTGAAATAGGCAAATGTCTGTGCTGCCACACCGCTGGCAGCGGGAATAACCGAAACAACGGCGTTATCGCCGCCCGCCAGCATGATGTATTTCTTAAAAACCTCGCTGTTGTCATTCTCCAGCCCCCCGCCGACAATCACCAGGTTCCCCTGTGAATATCCCGCAGGGCCGGCAAACAGGCCAAAGATCAACAGCACGAAAAAAATGCTTTTCCTTGTCAAAGTAGTGTAATTAGAGTTTAACAAACTGTGTATTGGAAGTCTTCCCTGACTTCATCCCGGTCAGGATTAGATTGTAAATGCCCGGTTTTAGTCCGCTGACATCTATACTGGCCAGTGCAGTTCCCTGGTTGCCGGAAAGCAGCCGTCGTCCCTGCATATCGAAAATCTCCCATCCGAAGCCCTCCGTTTCGGCCTCTATCCGGAGCTCATCCCTCACCGGATTGCCCAATAACCTGTATCCTGCGGCCGGAGCCTTTGTCTCAGGAATGGCCAGCGCTTCTGTATCGCCCATAATATAAGGTAGGGTTTCATCCGTAAGCGAGAAGGTGAGGCTTTCGAAACCTGCTTCCATGCGGGGTGTCGTACCGGAAGTTCCGGTTCCGGTCTGGGTAACGAATCCGCATGCACCGCCTTCGTTCCGCAGAATCATCACGGGGTCAATGCCATAACCAAACAGGGTTGTTTTGTCATCAACCGGCATGATTTTCATAAAATTCTTTGAAGTGAGCCAGATGCCGTAGCGAAGCGTATCGAGAGCCATGGCGTAGGGTACTGCCGTGGCGGTATTCTCATAAATGTCGGAACTGAAATAGGTATTGGGCATGATGATGCTGTTTCTCAGCAAGCCAAGCCCGGGGCTGAACTGCAGCTTGCCATTCCAGGATGCAAGTTCGGTATAGTAGTTGTCCACAATGGTTTTTCCGGCAAAACGCGCGTCATCGCCGGCAAATGCCATGATCAGGCCTCCCGCCTTAAGCCGGCTGTGCAATAGCCGACCGTTGGAGGTAGCCAGAAACGCATGCAGCCCTTCTGTGGTATTGGCTGCAAAGAGAATCTTCTTTGCCTTATTGATTTTTCCCGTTAATTCCGCATTGCTTCCATTTGAGGCGTCGAGCATGAATATGTCAACTGCGCCGCTGCCTTCCTGCAGAAGCCGGTTCGAAAACGACTGGGCAGTGGTTGGGTTGCCGCTGAGAAGCAGAATGTCGTCCGATGGCTCTCCGCAGTTTTTTACCAGCTCGCTGATCAAGCTGTAGTTGTCGAATACATAGCTTCCGCCGCTTGCCAGCAGTGTGAAATTGCCCGTTTCCTCCAGCGAAGAAGTTTCCAGCATGCGGTTCATGGTGGGGGTGGTGAATTCGCCGGTATTGAAATCGTAGGTACAACCCTGGATAAGCTGGGTTACCTCCATGCCCGGGTGCAGCAGTTTATAGCCGTTCAGCTGAAACGGCACGGTGTACTTGTAGATGTTGGCGCAGCCCGTTCCGTAAACGGTGCCTATATTGTTGGTGTCCACAGTCATGCAGGTCATATCGTCCATGCCCAGGCCGGTAAGCACCGTGCCGTGATCGAAGTCGTACTTTGCCAGAAAACCGGCAAGCCGTCCGAACCGCGCCCTCTCCGAGAAGTGGGTGTCGAAAAGATAACCCGGGAAGAAATCGAAAAAGTCATCGGCCAGGGTCATGTATTTATTGTGCGGATTCTCGATGGCTTCGTAAGGATAGACCGATCCTTTTTCGGCCGTAAAAAGCACCGATGAAAGGATGTGCATACCGGCTGAAGTGCCGCCGATCGTCCCTTCGTTGCTGAAAATCGTTTCGGCCGCTTCCTGCAATTTCGTATTCCGGTACTTATCGTAATATTCGTACTGATCGCCGCCCCTGAAGAAGATCATCTGGTAGGTCATCAGGGTGTCATACAAAAACTGGCTGTCGGCGCTGTCGCGGGTGGCTACGGCAAACTCCCTTGCATAGGCGGCGCCGCAGTAACGGGTCAGGTAGGGCGCCAGGCTGCCGGTTGAAGTCCCGATTACCGCCACCCTTTTCCCCTCGGCAGCCCAGCGGTATGCCGGCGTACTCCAGCCGTTGGGGTTGTTTTTTTCGGCTCCTCCGCCAACAAGCAGCATGCGCCCGCGCTGGGGAAATGCCTGCAATCCAATGGTAAGCAGTATAATTAATGTTGCAACGAGTGATTTCATGTCATTAATGGTAGTAAATGCGAATATAGAGATTTTTAGATAAGTAATTGAAAAAATTCATAATTTTGAGGAAACATAACTTAAAACCCTTTGTCTGATGATTACGCTGTTTAAAAA
>LUZO01000151.1 GCA_001603685.1 Bacteroidales bacterium Bact_23 | reverse complement strand
TTTACCCCGCCTTGAGCCAAGCAGCTTGCTGAACTAAACCTTCGGTAGCTTAGGTTCATCATGCATTTGCAAAAATAATTATTTAAGTTTTACTTGCGAGGCCAACTTTTTAAAAAAGTATTATGACCTTAAGAAAAAAATACTACTACACCTCTCTGGCTCTGGCTAAAGATTTGGTGCCAAAATTTAGGGTAGCGTTTTTAATGCTGAATTTGGGTTGAAAACCCATAGATAAAGATCCTGTACGCAACCGAAACGCCCGGGCTGAGCGATGCCTCAGTGCAACAGGGGCTTAATACGCAATTCCGTAACCTGCATTGCGTTTAAGCCCTGATCATTAGTGGCGGCCCCTCTTCTGTCGTTATATTCCAGTTGCTCCATTTGTCGGTTTAGGAATGGTTAAAAAGTAAGCAAATACAATTAGTGTTATTATCGCTGTCAATGTAAAAGCAGTTGCAGCACCAAATTGAAACCAGATAAGTCCTGTCAATGAACTCGCCAGCATGGTACAAATGCTTTGTAATCCTGAAAATGTCCCGATTGCAGTTGCTGTGTCTTTTTTGTCGGTAATATTTGAAATCCACGCTTTGGAAATTCCTTCTGTCGCTGCTGCATAAATGCCATACAGAAAAAACAAACCAAAGAAGAAGTAAATATTTGTGTTGATTGCCATTCCAAAATACACTGCTGCGAACAAAGCAAGTCCTGACATGAAAATTGTTTTCAGTCCTATGATGTCGGCAACAATGCCAATGGGAAATGCAAACAATGCGTAAACAAGATTGTAGAAAATATAAATGCCAATTACGGCTGTGTCATTCAGTCCGGCTTCTTTTGCTTTGAGAAGAAGAAAAACATCAGAACTGTTGAATAATGTAAACACCAGAAGTCCTGCTACTAATTTTTTATATGCCGCCGGACTTTCTTTCCAGTAATGCAGAAATGAAAAAAACGAAACGGTAGTTTTTGGCTGGTCGGTCGCCTTGTTTTTTTCTTTCAGCAGCAAGGAAGCAAACACAGCAAAAAGTCCCGGTACAAAAGCGATATAAAAAAGTGTTTTGTAGTTGTTCGGATTGTAATACAGATAAATCAACGCTAACAACGGTCCAATTACCGCTCCTAATGTGTCCATTGAGCGATGAAAACCAAAAACTTTTCCTTTGGTTTGTGGTGTTGCTTCATCTTAAAGAATAGCGTCTCTTGCTCCTGTCCGGATACCTTTACCAAAGCGGTCAATTGTCCGTGCAAAAAATATCCAAAGCGGATAGATGAAAACCGCCATCATTGGTTTTGAAATTGCGCTGAACGCATAACCTGTTTGAACAAACGGTACCCTCCTGCCCGAAGTGTCGGAAAGTTTTCCAAAGTAACCTTTACTGAGTCCTGCCGTTGCTTCGGCAATGCCTTCAAGAATTCCAATCAGGACAACTGAAAAACCAATTGTTTTTAGGTAAATCGGCATAATTGGATACAGCATTTCGCTTGCTGTGTCGGTCAGCAAACTCACTACTGATAAAACCCAAACTGTCCGTGTAATATATTTCAAAATTCTCTCCTGTTTCGTTGTTTGATTATTGTCTTCACTAATGTCTGTTAGGGTTGCCTGTAACAGAGGCTAAAAAACGCAATTCCGTGAACTTCATTGTGTTTATGACTTGATTATTTTGCAAAGTTTTTATTTTCATATATCAGAATCAATCAGAGGAAGCCCGTTACATTGCCTCGTTTTGAATTGCCTTGATTTGCAAATCTCTGTCATCACTAACATACCTCCTTTCACATAGCCCTCGCCCCCGCTTCATTATTTTTTCTTAGATTTGGCGTTTGTTTAATCCATTCCAAAAAATGAAAATTGGTGATATTATCCGTGCCATCGAAACCCTGGCACCTGTATCCTATCAGGAATCGTACGACAACTCGGGGCTATACTGTGGTTCTGCCGGCTGGGAGGCCAGTGGTGCACTGTTTACCCTCGATGTAACCGAAGCGGTGGTTGATGAGGCCATTGCCCTGGGGTATAATCTGATTATTGCGCACCACCCCCTGATCTTCAAGCCTCTGAAGCGAATAACAGGCGGAAACGACCAGGAGCGGAGCATCGTAAAAGCCATAAAAAACGATATCGCCATTTATGCGGCCCACACCAATCTCGATAACGCCTATGGCGGGGTAAATGCTATGATTTGCAGGAAGCTGGGGCTGAAAAACTGCTCCATTCTGCAGCCGGCGGCCGATATGCTCCGCAAACTGGTGGTTTTCGTTCCGGAGAGCCATGCAGAGGCAGTCCGCACTGCCATCTTCAATGCCGGTGCCGGCCACATCGGCGATTACGATTCGTGCAGCTACAACCTCGAAGGCTTCGGCACATTCCGGGCGCAGGTGGGGACCAATCCCTTTGTAGGAGCCATTGGCAGCATCCACAAAGAGCCGGAAGTCAGGATTGAGACCGTTTGCGAAAGTCATGCCCTGGGGCGCATTGTGGCTGCTATGGTTGAGGTGCATCCGTATGAGGAGGTGGCCTGGGATGCCTATCCGCTGACTAATGAAAACCCCAGGGTGGGGTCGGGAATGGTGGGCGAGTTTGAAGAGGCAATGGATGAAATGGATTTCCTGAAGCTGCTAAAAAGCGTATTTGGTACCGGCTGCGTAAAATACTCTCCACTTACCGGACGGAAAATCAAAAAGGTAGCCTTATGCGGCGGGTCGGGCAATTTTCTTATTCATCAGGCAATGGCAAAAAAGGCCGATGCTTTTGTTACCGGAGAGCTGAAATACCACGATTATTTCCTTGCTGAAGGGAAAATACTGCTGGCTGAGGCAGGACATTATGAAACTGAACAATTTACCAAAGAATTATTGGCCGCAATTGTTAAAGAAAAATTTACTACCTTTGCAACCCGAATTTCCGGCATTCAGTCCAATCCGGTTAATTATCTGTAAACCAAAAACATAATTAAATATATTATGGCAAAATCAACGCCAAAAGCTAAGGCAACCCCTTCGAAGAAAGCCGTAGAATCCGAAAAAAAGGAAGAACAGAGTTCCGTTTCCGTAAATGTTTCCATTGCACAGCCCGAAACTGACGAGAGCGAAATTTCCATTGAAAAGAAACTCGTTGCCCTCTACAGCCTCCAGCAGATCGATTCACAAATCGACAAGATCAGAATCATCAGGGGTGAACTGCCGCTTGAAGTTGAAGATCTTGAAGATGAGATTGTTGGCCTTGAAACCAGAATTGACAATCACATTCAGGATATTGAAGCCCTTAAGGCATCTGTGAAAACAAAAGAAGAGCAGATTAAGGACAGCCAGCTTCAGATAAGGCGTTATGAGGAGCAGCAGATGAATGTGCGCAACAACCGCGAATATGATTCGCTGACCAAGGAAATCGAATTCCAGAATCTTGAGATTGCGCTTGCTGAAAAACGCATTAAGGAGTTCAGTCAGCAGCTGGCAATTAAAAATGAGGAGATTGAAGCTGCGCAGGCTGTTCTTGAAGACCGGAAAAATGATCTGGAAATCAAGAAGAGCGAGTTGGCCGATATCGTAAACGAAACCGAGAAGGAAGAGTCGGTGCTGCAGACTAAATCGGAAGAGTATCAGAAGTTTATCGAAGAGCGTCTGCTAACCGCCTATAAGCGTATCCGTAAGGGCGCACGCAACGGACTGGCGGTTGTGAATGTGGAGCGAGATGCCTGCGGCGGTTGCTTCAGTGCGATACCCCCTCAGCGTCAGCTCGATATCAGGATGCACAAGAAAATTATCGTTTGCGAATATTGCGGCCGCATCCTGATTGACAATGAACTTGCTTCCAGTATTGAACATTAAGACTGTTTTAAAAATATGGTTGGACAGGGGAGAGCTTGCTTTTCCCTGTTTTTTATTTTTGGAACGATGAAAAGGGTCGCATTCCTGCTGCTGTTTCCGGTTTTCTTCCCGGGCTTCCGCGCTGCTGCTCAACTCACTCCCGCAGGGGAAAGGGCCTATGAGCTGGTGCTTCGGATGCGCTTTGATGAAGCCATGGCGGTTCTTGATGGCAATCACGAAACCGGCGATCCGCATATCCCCCCTTACCTGAAACACTATACCGGCTTTCTGAAGGTGCTGATTTCCGAAGAGAAGGAGATGTACAAATCGTTTTCTTCGGAGCGGAAACAACTGCTCAGGGAGATGGAGTCGGGGAGGGAGGATTCGCCCTGGCATCTGTATGCCGGCGCTATGGCCAGGATGCAGTGGGCTTTCGCAGCGATGAAGTTTGGCGAATACTCCTCCGCCGGCATCGACCTGAATACGGCGTACCGGATGATGCAGCGCAATGCGGAGCTATTCCCTGATTTTGCTCCGGCTCAGACCGCCATCGGCCTGATGAAAATACTTATCGGATCGGTTCCCGACAACTACCGCTGGATAACCAGGCTGTTGTCCATGCAGGGATCGGTGAGCGAAGGCACGGAAATCCTCCGGCGAATGGCAACCTCAGCTTCCGTGAATGCACAATACCCCTTCCTGAAATCGGAAACCCTGTTTCTGCTTTCGTTCGTTACCTTTAACCTCTCGGGCAGCGAGTCGGACCGTAACCAGACGGCGGAACTGATTACCCAAAACCGGCGGTTGATTGAAGAAAGTCCGCTTCTGATTTATGCGGCTGCCGTTTTTTACATGCATTACGGCGAGAATGAGAAGGCGCTCCGCCACCTGATGAACCGGCCCGCCGGAAAGAACTATTACCCGTTCCATTACCTCGATTATCTCACCGGCCAGGCAAAACTCAACCGCCTCGACTTCGATGCGGAAGTGTGGTTTCTGCGCTATGTTACCGGCTTCCGGGGCAGCAGTTTCATCAAATCGGCATATCAGCGGCTGGCCTGGATCGAACTGCTGAAAGACAACGAAAAGGGCTACCACGACTATCTGTTCAGGGCGAAACACAGGGGAGGCAGCCTGATCGACGGCGATAAGCAGGCGCTAGCCGAGGCGGAGGGCGGCCCATCGGCAAAACCCGACCCGGGACTGCTGAAAGCAAGGCTCCTGTTCGACGGCGGATATTACAGCCGCGCACTTGAAATTCTGACAAACCCCGGCTCAGTGAATCTAAGCGATGAAAAACAACAACTGGAGTACCATTACCGCCTTGCACGGATTTACCACCTTTCGGGAAATGAAGCCAAAGCCATTGCGGAATACCAAACCGTTGTAGAATCGGGGCAGGCTCAGCCCTGGTATTTTGCCGCAAATTCGGCGCTGAACCTGGGATTGATTTACGAGCAGAAATCCGATTTGCGGCAGGCTGAGTATTATTACCGCAAATGCCTCTCGCTGAAGTACACCGAGTACAGAACCGGCATCAGCCAGAAAGCCAGAGCCGGACTCAGCCGCATCAGATAAAGCAAAAGCGGCCGGTGAGGCCGCTTCTGTCCCGGGTTTTAAGGCGAATTCTGTCTTAATTCAAGGGATCAGTATTTTATCCCGACCGTAATCAGGAAACTGTTGTTTTTGGTGGTTGATTTTGCCACATTCTCAATGCCGTGATAGAGGTAATATTCATCGTCCATGGCCGAATAAACCCATGCGGCATCAAGGTAAAACGAGCTTTCGCGAATCCCGATACCCAGCGAATAGGATGAGAGTGCGGAATTGGTGCCGTATTTGTAAGGATTTGCCGAGATTCCGTAGCCGCCCCTGAAATTCAGCACTCCGTATCTCCACTCGGTACCCAGGCGGATGTTGTTTGCCGTCCGGTAGAAATCGCGGATGGCATTGTTCTCGTTGTAGAAATCGTAATCACCCGCGCGAAGTCTGGCGTTGGTGTAATCAACATATTCATAATCAGCGCTGAGCAGGCCTGCCTTTCCGAAGAAGATGCTTGCACCGGCCATAACGCGCATGGGGGTAGTCAGTTCATACTCGTAATATCCGTCGGCTTTTGCACTCGAGGTAAATCCATTGTCGTACTTTGCCCGCATGGTTGAGGTATAATCATCGTACATGGAGGTGTAGAAAGTGGGCGTATGAACGGCGCCGCCAATTCGCAGCCAGTCGGTTGCCCTGAAGATCATCCCGAATTTAAAGTTCAAACCGGTGCCGGTGGTTTCGAGCAGATCGGTGCGGGTCATGGTGTTGAAAACGGTGTTATCGTCGGGCAGCGCCTTTTCGGTGTAGGTTGCCGTTTCAGAATATCTGATTGACGGAACACCGACCGTTGCACCGAGATAAAGGCGGTTGTTGTAGTTGGCGCCGAACGACAGTACCATTTCATTGATTGAGCCTTTGCTGCTGATGGCTTTCCGCTGGTTTACGCCTCCGTCGGGCTTGTCGATGCCGTAAGTCCAGTTTGAGGAATCCGTTACAAACAGCAATTCGGTATCGTAGGCCAGCTTCTCGTCGAATTTCCCGAGATCGCCGGGATGAACCCCCTGCGAACTATGCAGGTACGAGGTCAGGTACGATGAGTTGTGGTTGTCGCCTTCGATGGCCACCCTGTTGCTGAAGTTAGCCATACGGTTCAGGCCAAATCCAAACTGTACATTTTTCCAGGCAGACTGCGGTCTGCGCATTTCCACATTGTTGTTAAGGACAATGCCGATGTTTCCCATGCCGAAATTGTAGCGCTGATCCTCGCGGAAGTTGCCGTCAAGATTGGTTTCTGTTGTGGTGGAGGTAAACGATGGCGTTAAGCTGATTTCGGAACTGCGGTACAGTCCGATTCCGGCCGGATTGTGACTGAGGGTGGTAAAATCGGCGCCCAGTGCGGTGAATGCACCGCCCATGGCAACAAATCTGGCTGAGCCCGAAGGGTTCAGACGCGAATATCTGAGTGCGTCAATCTCATTCTGAGCCTTCAAACCCGTGGTAAATATAGCGGACAGTATTCCGAGAAAGATGAGCCTTTTCATTTTCAAAATATCTTGTTAGAGTTTTTATCAGTGGTTTTCTTTAATGCTACCTGCGCCCGCTTCCCGATGATGATCTGCCGCTTCCTGAAGAGGAGGAAGATGAGGAGGATGAGCGCGAGGGTGATGAATAGCTGCCACCGGATGAGCCGGATG
Source organism: Bacteroidales bacterium Bact_23 (assembly GCA_001603685.1). Classification (GTDB taxonomy): domain Bacteria; phylum Bacteroidota; class Bacteroidia; order Bacteroidales; family Lentimicrobiaceae; genus Lentimicrobium. The sequence goes on along the minus strand of LUZO01000151.1, from coordinate 17,502 downwards.
ATGAAGAGCCTGAAGGTGCCGAATAACTCCTTTCGTATGATGATGAGCGTGGCGGAGCCGAATAGTTGCCTCTGCTTTCATTTGAACGCGAAGGGGTGTACGATGGGCTGGCCTGGCGCTGGGGCGTTACCACCCTGGGAGCCTGCTGGCGTTGCGGAGCCTGTTGCTGTGGAGTGCTTGTCCTGGGGGCTACTCCGCTTTCGCGGATGTTGCGGTAACGCGGGCTGGTATATTCGTTGCTCGATTTGGGCTTGTTGTAATCAGGGGAACTGTATGACTGCGGAGCCCTACTGTTCTGCACACCCGGCTGTTGCTGTCCTGAAACCGGTTTCTGATAGGTCTGCCTTTGCGGCTGGGCAGCGCGGTTGTCGCTTCCCTGGCTGCTTCCAGCGGGAGCGGATGAACGCATGGTGCCCTGTCCTGTTGGAGCAGTATAGCGGGGCGTTTCACTGGTCTGCCTGGTTCCTGTTGTTGTGGGAGTTCCCTGTCCGCTTCTTACCGGCTGGATTACCCGTCCGGGGTTGGGAGTCTCCTGGGTGTTTCCCGATTGCCCGGTGCGGCCGGGATTTGCGGTGCCCTGCTGGGTTGCCCTTCCGGTGGTGGTTCCGGCAGGCTGTTCAAGGCGTCCGGAGCCTGTCGGTACGGAAACTCTGCCCGGGCCTTCGGTGCGTCCCGGAGTGATTGTTCCGCCAACGCGGCCGGGATTGTCGGTTTGTCCGGATGATACCGTTCCCGAAGTGCGTCCCGGTTGGTTTACACGGCCGGGATCAGTGGTACGGCCCGGTCCGCTTATGCCGGCTGATGAAGAGGTACGCTGCCCCTCGAGACGACCGCTGTTAAGGGCGGCTTCATAACGCTCGCCGAATGACGACAATGAGCGGCCGCTTCCCGATCCTCCTGAAGAACCCGAACCACGGGGGCCGTAGTAATAGGAGTTGTAATCGTGCGAGTTATAGTAGTTTTTGCTGTAATATCCGTCCCAATATCCGTTCCAGTAGCCGTGGCGGTAACCGCTCCAGTAGCTTCCGTAGCCATAGTAGGGGTAGCCCCATCCCCATCCATAGTAAGGATAATCCCAGTATGAACTGCCCCAGTAGCTTCCGTAATAGCCGTAAGGATATCCCCAGCCCCATCTGAAGCTGATGCTGGGATACCACCAGTTATAGCCCATATAGATGCTGGTTCCCCAGCTCCAGGGATTGTAGTCGTACCAGTAAAGGTTGGTGTAGTAGGGTGAATAGTAGCTGCTGAAATAGGTGTCGGAGTGGAACCTGCGGAGCCTTGCGGCATAGGCATAGTCGTAGTAGTCGTCGGAGTTGTAGTAGTTGTTGGTTATGTATGTGTTTCCGGAGCCGTACGCCCCGCCGTTATCATCGTAGTACACCTCCTGCTGATAACTGCTGTCGTCGTAGGCATAGTTATTTTCAGCCTGATTGTTGTTCTGGTTGTACTGTTCAGTACTCCGGTATGTATCCTGTGTGCCGGCAGCCTGGCTTTGAGTCGCTGCTTTTGTGGTTTGTACGATCACTTTATCATTCGGTGAATAGTAAAGATCGTCGTACGAAGCACGCATGTGATACTGGGATGAACATCCCGTAAGCAACAGGCCGGCAGCAAGTAAGCTCAAAAAAGTTCTCATCTTTAGGTCCTCCCTCTATATGCGGTTTTTTCCGGACTCTTTGGAGCAGATGTCCGGAATGCGTTAAATTTATTATTTTTGTGCCGCTTTTTACAGCGCAGTTTACACCTGAATATTCACAAATTCTATACCATAAACTAAGAAATGGCTAAAGATTTTCCTTCAAGGGCTGAGAATTATGCCCAATGGTACAACGACCTCGTAATTAAGGCCGATATGGCCGAAAATTCAGCCGTGAGGGGCTGTATGGTGATTAAACCCTACGGATATGCAATCTGGGAGAGCATGCAATCGGCCCTCGACAAGATGTTCAAGGATACCGGGCATGTGAATGCCTACTTCCCGATATTTATTCCCAAATCGTTTTTCAGCAGAGAAGCCAGCCATGTGGAAGGCTTCGCCAAAGAGTGTGCCGTAGTTACGCACTACCGCCTGAAAAATGATCCCGATGGCAAGGGGGTTGTGGTTGACGACGAGGCGAAGCTTGAGGAAGAGCTGATTGTACGCCCCACTTCCGAAACCATTATCTGGGATACCTATCGCAACTGGATTCAGTCGTACCGCGATCTGCCCATTCTGGTTAACCAGTGGGCCAATGTGGTAAGGTGGGAGATGCGTACCCGCCTTTTCCTGCGTACCGCCGAATTCCTCTGGCAGGAAGGGCATACCGCCCACGAAACCCGTGATGAGGCAGTTGCTGAAGCCGAAAAGATGCTGGGCGTTTACTCCGATTTTGCCGAGAATTTCATGGCCATTCCGGTGCTGAAAGGTCTGAAATCGCCGAATGAGCGTTTTGCCGGAGCCGAGGAGACCTACTGCATAGAAGCGCTGATGCAGGATGGAAAAGCGCTTCAGGCCGGTACATCGCATTTCCTGGGACAGAATTTTGCCAAAGCATTCGAAGTGCAGTTCCTCAGCAAGGAGAATAAGCTCGAGTATGTCTGGGCTACCTCGTGGGGCGTTTCCACCAGGCTGATTGGCGCACTCATCATGGCTCATTCCGATGACAACGGGCTGGTACTGCCTCCAAAGCTGGCTCCTACTCAAGTGGTTATCGTTCCTATCTACAAAACCAACGATCAATTGGAGGCGATCAGCGAAAAGGTGCAGGATATTGTGAAACGCCTGAAAGCAAAGGGAATTTCGGTGAAATACGACGACCGCGATACCTACAAGCCGGGCTGGAAGTTTAATGAGTATGAGTTCAAAGGCGTGCCGGTAAGGCTGGCAATCGGCCCCCGCGATCTGGAAAACGGAACGGTTGAGGTGGCCCGCAGGGATACCCTCGAGAAGTCGTCCTACCAGATTGCCGACATCGAAACCAAAATTGAGCATCTGCTTCAGAATATTCAGGATAACCTCTACCAGCGGGCTCTCGATTTCCGCGAAAATATGACCAGCAAGGCCGATACCTGGGAGGAATTCAACGACCTGCTCGACAATAAAGGCGGATTTATCCTTGCCCACTGGGACGGAACACCGGAAACCGAACAGGAGATCAAGGAAAGAACAAAAGCCACCATCAGGCTTATTCCGCTGGATGCCAAGCCAGATCCCGGAAAATGTATCCTTACCGGAAAACCTTCACCCTATAGGGTGGTTTTTGCAAGGGCATACTAATCCCTGAAGACACGAATATTTATATCGGAACGGGGGCTTCAGGCCTCTGTTTTTGTTGGATGGAGAATACTTTTGCAATAAGGGCAGACCGGTAACTCCTGAAAAAGGGATATTGGAAAAACAACCGCTAATCCAGTTTTATCAGTTTGCCGCTGCCGGTTATGTTGCCTGACAGATCGAAAGGGTTACCGGTGTAATAGATGTTACCGACCGAGGTGATTTCGGCGCCCAGAACATGTTCGGCATGGATGTAGCAGTCGTTCGAGCCGCTGTTTCTGATAAATACGATGTGCGATTTCAGGTCGCCGCAATAAAACGGGCCATAACTGTTGGCAAACATCGTAGTCATAATGGCACTGCCTTTAACGGTAAGGTCAACGGTTCCGTAATGCATGGCCAGATTCAGCACATTGGCCTTCAGATCGAGGTTGAATGAGCCGGCGCCGCCCCGGATATTCAGCGAAAGCGTATCAATGGCAAGTGAGCCGTCGGTGCGAATATCGCCGGAGCCTTCGTACCGGATCTCCTTCAGCGCCGGAGCTGTGGCGTAAACGGTAATTTCGCGGTTGTAGTTCCTTACCCAGTTGCATTTCATGGTGTTCCGGATGGTAAGGGTGCTGTCGGCGATGTTGGTTTTTACGGCGCTGAGAAGATTTTTCCCGCCCTCCACCTTCAGATAGGACTGGCTGCCCGGAACAAGCACCAGATTCACATTGTTATACAGCTCAATCCGTTCATAGTATCCGGTTTGCCGCTCTTCCGCAGTCTGCGGTCCGGTGCGGGTAAAGCAGTCGTCGAGCTGCTCCCGCTTGCAGGCTCCGGCAGCGAACACGGCAATAGCCAGCAATAGCCGGAAAAGCAAGGATCTCGTCCATCCTTCCGGGAAGCCGGTTCCTTTTATGTTTTTACCCGTTTTCAACTATTCCTTGGTTTTTTGAGTCTGTTTCGTTTTTTATCGGATGTATTTACCATTATTTCAGGTAATATCCCCATTTAAACCGGTATCCCAGCCCTATTCCCACAAAATCAGCCCTTGCAAAATGGGTTTTCAGGGTAAGGTTGGCAAACAGGTTCTTATTTATCAGGTAATGAATTCCTATTTTGTAATACGACATTCCTTCGCTCTTATCCTTTCCGCCCAGGTAAAAGCCGAGGTTAAAGGCGAAAGAAGTCCGGTCGAGTACCAGCTCGTATGCCGCGCTTAGGCCGGGTTTGGTAAGCTGGCGGGCAGGGTAGGGCTCGTGGTTTGTGCGGGCTACCAGCAGTGCATCGGAGCCATCCCACGAGAGGTCGAAGCAGAGCCCCACCTTGTTTTTGTAGTCCAGACTTTTCATGGCCGACAGAAATCCGGCATACACCTGATACCTGGTGCCATCGGTATCGCCCGACTCCTTAAAGGCAAAAGTGGTTCCCAGTTTCATCTCAATAAACTCTTTTCCGTCGAATTCGTACATGGTAAGGCTTGGCCGGATCCGGCGGCGGATGGGGTCGTTCTCCTTGTTCAGCCTGAAGGCTGCACCCGCACTTACGGCCGGGATGTTCAGTCCGAAATTGGGCGTTTTGGTGGAGCCGTTTGAGAAATGCATCAACTGAACGCCGGCCGAGAGCTGAAGGTGGTGCAGCGGTTTCCAGCGGTATTCCATCATCAGGTTAACTGCCGCATTCAGGTGTGAGCCGATGGCGTTGTATTTATAATTGTTCAGGCGGTCGAAGTGTTTGGTCAGATAGGCCATTCCCGCTCCAAGCCTGAAGTTGAGTTCGTTCTTTCCGGTTTTCGCCAGCGGAAAGCTGATGAACGGAAAAACGGCATGCGCCTGCCCCATATCGCGTGAGTTGCCAAGCCAGGCATTCCAGTATGAAATTCCGGTTACCGGATAATTATAAAGCGACTCCCACTGCCGCTTGCCGTAGGTGGCCTGTGCCAGCGAAAATTCGAATGAAGGAAAATGGCTGTTGTAAATCTCCATTTCAACATGGTGGGCAACAAGAAAACCGTAGCTGACCCGGGGTTCGAACAGCAGATTGGCCGCCTGAAACCGGTGCTGCGCTGTGGCAGCCTGCATTTGCATAACCACTGCAAGCAGGAGTAGAATACTCCTGAAAGGCCTGGCGCTGCTGATATGGCGGAAATTTCGGTTCAATGTTGCAATACTGCTTTTACACAATGGGGCAAAAATACAAAATCCCTACCCGTTAAAATGATTACTTTTGCCGGAGATTAATAGCCGGTTTTGCTGAAAGGCATCATCCGCCGGTTTAACCCTGTTGAAATACAATTACCTAACGGTTTATCCGCCGCTTTATGATCAGCCTCGTAAATTAAGCAAATAAACCGGAATCAGATTTTGAATTGCCATGGATCCACGACTTGCCGCATTTGAACGACTGCTGAACATTATGGACGATCTGAGGGAAAGCTGCCCCTGGGACAGGAAACAAACCCTCGAAAGTCTTCGCTATCTTACCATTGAAGAGACCTACGAACTGAGCGATGCCATCCTCGAAAAGGATATGAATGAGATAAAGAAGGAGCTTGGCGACCTGATGCTTCACATGGTCTTCTATTCGAAGATTGCTTCGGAGCAGAACGCTTTTGACATTACGGATGTGCTGAACGGCATCTGCGATAAGCTGGTTTACCGTCATCCGCACATCTACGGCGATGTGACGGCTAAGGATGCGGAAACGGTGAAAAACAACTGGGAGAAGATCAAACTGAAAGAGGGTGCGAATAAAACCGTTCTGGGCGGGGTCCCGGCATCGCTTCCGGCCATGGTAAAGGCGTACCGCATTCAGGAGAAGGCGCGTGGTGTGGGCTTCGACTGGGATCATGTTGGCCAGGTGTGGGACAAGGTTCAGGAGGAATTAAGTGAATTGCAGTACGAAAAGCTGAACGGAACGCCCGAGAAAATCGAAGATGAATTTGGCGATCTGCTGTTTGCGCTGATCAATTATGCCCGTTTTATTGATGTGAATCCGGAGGATGCACTGGAGCGAACCAACAAAAAGTTCATCAAACGATTCAATTTTATCGAGAAGAGGGTGAAGGAAGCCGGAAAATCGATGCACGACATGAATCTGGCTGAGCTGGATGTCTTCTGGAATGAAGCAAAGGCGGAGGAAAACAGGGAGAGCAAAAATTAAATTTCCCGGTAAAAATCTGTTGCGGTTGAATGCTGATTTTTGTCTGAATATCACTATTTTTGTAATGTAATTTGTTTGATATGTGGAACCGGATTCCTTCATTTCTTAAGAACAAATACCTGATTACGGTAGTGATTTTCCTTGTCTGGCTGACTTTTTTCGACCGGAATAACTTCATTTCGCAGATCCGTTACGGTCGTATCCTGAACAATCAGCGGAAGCAGGTGGAGTTTTACAAAAGCGAAATCGCCAGGGACAGCACCGCCCTTCATGAGTTGATGTCCGATACCGCTTCGCTCGAGAAATTCGCCAGGGAGAAATACCTGATGAAGAAAGACAATGAAGATATTTATCTGATTGTCAGGGATAAGGATAAAAAATAGCCCGGACTGCCCTGCCCGTTTCTCTGAATTTTCATTTTTTATTGGAAGGCCGGCCTATTTCATTCTGAGCCAGCCAGTCATTTTCAGCGAGAGGTCCATAAAAATGATGTTGGCTGAGCCGTTGCGTTCAATGTGGTAATAGGCTTTATTGAATCCTTCGTTCATAAGCCCGATATTTGCAGGGTTGATGAATGGTGTGAAGTCGCGGATGAACTTTAGTTCTTCACCGTCAATTCGCAGGGCGGAATTGTTTTCTATGCGGTTCATCAGGCAGTAGCGGGTCGCCTTGAGGGCATACAGGAAAAACTTTTTCTGTCTCTCCCTGCCCAGTCCGTGAAATTCAGAGGTGAGTTTGTAGATTTCCTGAATATCCCTTTTGTAGAGGGTACGCATCCAGCTTCTAAACAGCTCAAAATCAGCCTGATCCGATTCGCCCGACTCCATGATTTTTCTGGCAAGATTCAGGTTGCCGTTTGCCAGATAACGAATATTGGCAATCGTGCTTTCATCAGACTGATTGTCAGCTCTCAGGGCGTTTACCAGTTCATCGTCGTTCAGCGGCCTGAACTTCACCAGTTGGGTTCTTGACAGAATGGTAGGCAGAATCTGGTCGCTCTGTTCCGATATCAGCAGGAAAAGGGTTTTATCGGGCGGCTCTTCCAGAATTTTCAGAATCTTGGGTGCAGCGGCATGATAGAGTTTCTCTATCATCCATATAATCATTACTTTATATTCCGACTCATATGATTTGTAACTGAGCGTTCGTACAATCTCATTGCAGTCCTCCGTATTGATGATGCCCTGTTTGTTCTCCAGACCAATTTTTTTGTACCAGTCGTCAACACTCAGATATCCGCCCGTTGATTCAACGAGATCGCGCCAGTGGTGGATGAACTTTTTGCTTACCGGATCCTTGTCCACCTCTTTGGTAGTGGCTACCGGATAGATGAAGTGCAGGTCAGGATGGGCCAGTTTCTCAAATTTGATGCATGAGGGGCATACTCCGCAGGAGTCGAGCGGTGTTCGTGCAGAGCAGTTGATATATTGAGCATAGGCCAGCGTCATGGCAAGCTTTCCTGAGCCTTCGGGACCCAGAAACAACTGGGCGTGACTTACCCGGTTATCGCTGACAGTGCGCCTCAGCCTCTGCTTTATCTCTTCCTGTCCTGCTATATTGCTGAATTTCATCTTTTCTTGTTTTCGGGGTGCTAAATTAATGGATTTGGGTCAATTGATGGATTTTATCTAAGGAATTAGTACTTGAGAAAACCGCAGAAACCGAAACTGCCCGCTACGGTTTGGCAGCGGGCAGTTTCGGTTCAATCAGTTTAGTAATGTATTTAAAAGTTGTATTGGTGTTAAGCACCACCGCCGGCCTGTTTTTTTGGTTTTTGTGAGCCAAGTCGGGCGCCCAGAAATTCGCGGTTCATTCGAGCGATGTTGGCGATTGATATCTCCTTGGGGCATTCTGCTTCGCAGGCCCCGGTGTTGGTACAGTTTCCGAATCCGAGTCTGTCCATTTCGGCAACCATTGCTTCCACTCTTTCAGCCGCTTCGGGTCTTCCCTGAGGCAGCAGTGCAAACTGCGATACTTTGGCCGAAACAAAGAGCATGGCAGAAGCGTTCTTACAGGCTGCAACGCATGCACCGCAACCGATACATGCGGCAGCATCCATCGAAAGTTCGGCTTTTGCGCGTGGTACCGGAATTGAGTTTGCATCGGGAACGCCGCCGGTATTAACAGAGATATAACCTCCGGCCTGGATGATTTTTTCAAAACTGGTTCTGTCAACCATAAGGTCGCGGAGTACGGGGAAAGGTCTGGCCCGCCATGGCTCTACCACAATGGTTTCGCCATCTTTGAATTTTCGCATAAAGAGCTGGCAGGTGGTAATTGCCTTATCGGGTCCGTGGGGTCTTCCGTTGATGTACATGCTGCAGGTACCGCAGATGCCTTCGCGGCAGTCGTGGTCGAAGGCAACCGGCTCTTCGCCCTTAAGTATCAGTGATTCGTTCAGGATGTCCATCATCTCGAGGAAGGAACAGGCGGGAGAGATGTTCTGTACTTTATAAGTGACAAATTTCCCCTTGCTGGCAGCGTTTTTCTGACGCCATATCTTGAGTGTAAAGTCCATATCAGGTGATTTTTACTTGTAATTCCTTTGTTTAACTTCCACAAACTCGTATTCAAGTTTCTCTTTGATGAGCTTTGGTTCAGCATTTTCGCCGGCGAACTCCCATGCTGCGACATACATCAGGTTCTGATCGTCGCGCAGGGCTTCACCTTCATCGGTCTGATACTCTTCGCGGAAATGGCCGCCGCACGATTCGTTGCGGTGCAGGGCATCTCTGGCCATCAGCTCGCCAAGCTCCATGAAATCTGCAACACGTCCGGCCTTTTCAAGCTCGGGGTTGATTTCATTCATCTCGCCCGGAATCTTAACATCTTTCCAAAATTCTTCCCTGAGTTTTACAATCTCAACCAACGCTTTTTTAAGTCCGGCTTCGTTTCTGCCCATCCCGACATATTCCCACATGATGTGGCCGAGTCGTTTGTGGAAACTGTCAACGGTTTTGGTTCCCTTTACAGCCATCAACTTGCGTATTCTGCCGGCGGCTTCCTCTTCAGTCTGTTTGAATTCAGGCAGATCGGTTGAGATTTTCGGAACCCTGATCTGGTCAGAAAGGTAATTCTGGATGGTGTAGGGGAGTACAAAATATCCGTCGGCAAGGCCCTGCATCAGTGCCGATGCGCCAAGCCTGTTAGCGCCGTGGTCGCTGAAGTTGGCTTCTCCGATAACAAACAGACCGGGTAGGTTCGACATCAGTTCGTAGTCAACCCACAGCCCGCCCATAGTATAGTGAACGGCCGGATAAATCATCATCGGTGTGGTATAGGGATCTTCGTCCACTATCTTCTCATACATTTGGAAGAGGTTGCCGTATCTGGCTTCTATGGTCTTTTTGCCCAGCCTGTTGATGGCATCTTTGAAGTCGAGGTAAACGGCCAGACCGGTATCGCCGACTCCGAATCCGGCATCGCACCTCTCTTTGGCTGCGCGTGAAGCCACATCGCGGGGTACCAGGTTGCCGAATGCCGGATAGCGGCGCTCGAGGTAGTAATCGCGGTCTTCTTCCTTAATATCGATAGGCTTCAGTTGCCTTTTTCTGATTTTTTCGGCATCTTCCTTTTTCTTGGGGACCCATATTCTTCCGTCGTTTCGGAGGCTCTCACTCATCAAAGTAAGTTTCGACTGATAATCGCCTTCCACAGGGATGCAGGTGGGGTGAATCTGTGTGAAGCAGGGATTTCCGAAAACAGCGCCGCGGCGGTAAGCTTTCCAGACTGCGGTTCCGTTGCAGCCCATGGCGTTGGTCGACAGGAAAAATACATTTCCGTATCCTCCGGTGGCTAGCACTACAGCATGAGCGGCAAATCTCTTGAACTCGCCGGTTACCATATCGCGGGCAATGATGCCTCTGGCTCTTCCGTCAACCATCACCAAATCAATCATTTCGTGGCGCGTGTAAAGCTCTACATTGCCTTTTTTTATCTGTCTGCTCAGCGCACTGTATGCACCCAACAGCAGTTGCTGTCCGGTTTGACCACGGGCATAGAAGGTACGCGAAACCTGCGCTCCACCGAATGAACGGTTGTCGAGAAGTCCGCCATAATCGCGGGCAAAGGGAACTCCCTGAGCCACGCATTGGTCGATGATGGCGTTGCTCACCTCAGCAAGGCGGTAAACGTTGGCTTCGCGGGCACGGTAATCGCCACCCTTGATGGTATCGATAAACAGCCTGTAAACGCTGTCGCCATCGTTCTGATAGTTTTTAGCGGCATTGATACCACCCTGTGCTGATATACTGTGTGCGCGGCGGGGGCTGTCTTGATAACAGAAGTTCTTTACCTTCATGCCAAGCTCAGCAAGACTGGCGGCGGCAGATGCCCCGGCAAGGCCGGAACCCACTACAATAACTTCAAGACGGCGCTTGTTTGCCGGATTTACAAGGTTGGAAGTGGCCTTGTAGTTGGCCCATTTATCAGCTAATGGCCCTTTGGGTATCTTTGAGTTTAATTCAGTCATATCTGAAGTGCTTTATTTATCAGTAAATGATTAACTTAAGTAAATGACCAGCGGAATAATGATGAAACCGCCGGCAATTAAAATGGCCAGTACACGGCTGATGCCGAAAATGGCCGGCGTGTATTTGTTATGATTCAACCCCAGCGATTGAAATGCCGAATGGAATGCATGATCGAGGTGGAATCCGAGGAACAGAAGCCAGAAAACATACATGATTACGATTGGCAACTCCTTAAACTTGTTAATGACAAGCAGCCCCATATCTTCGTATGCTTTCCCGTTGATCATTACCTCTCCTATATGGCCAAATTTGGCTTTAAAGAAGAAGTGAATCAGATGTAAAATTAAAAAGGCCAGAATAATTGCGCCTGTGTGAATCATAAACTTCGAAAAGAATGAAGTGTGTGAAAATCCTTCAATCTTATACCTTGTAGGACGAGCCATCCAGTTCTGAATCTGGAGAATGATACCCAACAGGATGTGAAGGATAAATCCACCGAAAAGCACCCATTGCATAGCCTGAATTACCGGATTGGAAACCATAAAATGGGCAGCTACATTAAACGCTTCTCTTCCATCGTTTTTAAGAATCAAAAGATTGATACTCAGATGGACGATCAAAAAGCTGATCAGAAATAAACCAACCAGCGCCATAATGACCTTTTTTGTGACTGATGAGTACTTTAATGCCATGTGCTATAAAGGTTATTGTGAAAAGAAAAATGAAGTTTTCCCGGAAAGATTACGAATAAGTTTTACATTTGTACTGCTTTCCCTCATATTGAAAATATTCAATATTTTGAGAAACAAATTTAGCTATTAAAGAAGCTAATCCTACAGCCATAAGCTAAATTATAATGATTTTAAATAATGATCAGGTATGAGATACAAACCATTTGACTCCGGTTTATTTGTAAGAAATCGAAAAAAACTCATTGAAAAACTGGAACCAGGTGCGCTGGTAATTTGCCATTCGAACGACGAAATGCCCCGCAACGGAGACCAGTTCTTCCCATACAGGCAAAACAGCGATATGTTTTACCTAACCGGACTCGATCAGGAAAAGTGTATTCTGGTTCTCTTTCCGGATCATCCGAATAAGGCTATGCGCGAAATAATTTTTACCATCAAAACAAACGACCATATGGTAACCTGGTACGGCCATAAATACACCCTTGAACAGGTAACCGAAGTTTCGGGCGTGCAAACCGTTAAATGGCTGGATGATTTCGACCATGTTCTGCACGAACTGATGGCGCGTGCCAGCATTGTTTACCTGAATATGAACGAATATCCGCGTTTCAGCACTCCGGTTCCTTCGCGCGATCTGAGGTTTGCCCTTGAACTGAAACAGAAATATCCGCTGCATGAGTATGATCGCCTTGCCCCCATTATTACAAAACTCAGAATGGTAAAAGAGGTTGAAGAGATTGAAGCCATTAGCCGGGCCTGTGAAATTACCGGCGATGCTTTCGGGCGGGTTCTGAATTTTGTTAAACCCGGGGTCATGGAATATGAGGTGGAAGCCGAAATTACCCATGAATATATCCGCAATGGATGTTCGGGCCATGCATATCCGCCCATTGTGGCGTCGGGAATCAATAATTGCATTCTCCATTATGGCCAGAACGACCGGCAGTGCAAAAATGGTGAACTGCTGCTGCTCGATTTTGGAGCGGAATACGGCAACTACGCCGGCGACTGCTCCCGTACCATTCCGGTAAACGGAAAATTTACGCCTCGCCAGAGGCAAGTGTATGAAGCCGTTCTCAGGGTACTGCGCCAGGCTTCGCTGATGCTTGTGCCAGGAACAACCATCGATAGTTATCATGCGAAAGTATGCAAACTTGTAGAAAATGAGCTTATTGGCCTGGGATTGTTCACCAGTGAAGATGTTAAAAATCAAGATCCGGAAAATCCGTTGTACTTTAAATATTACATGCACGGCACTTCTCATTTTATCGGGTTGGATGTTCACGATGTGGGTGGAAAGCAGGATGTGCTTCAGAAGGGGATGGTTTTAAGCTGCGAACCCGGGATCTACATCCCCGAAGAAGGATTTGGAATTCGCCTTGAAAACGATATCCTGGTTGACGATGCTCCAATTGACCTGATGGCGCATATCCCCATCGAACCCCATGAGATTGAGGCTCTGATGGCACGCTGATCCCTATTTGTTTAAACAATAACGGATTCCGTCAGTTATGATTAAGGAGCTCACAGGTTGCGCAGACTTTTCCGGAAAAGGGGCACATTAAAACCGGATTTCGACTGCTCTAAACTGTTTTTTTTAACTGAAAAGATTATTTTTGTCACTCTTTTACGGTGATTTTCAACTTCTAAAATCAATAATATAATGTTTGCACCAGAAATTTATGCCGCAAGGCGCGAAGCTCTTCGCAAGGAAATCAAATCAGGAATTGCTGTTTTTCCCGGAAACACTGAAGCCTCATTCAATTATCCCTCTAATACCTATCATTTCAGGCAGGATAGTACATTCAGCTACTTTTTTGGCCTGAATCAACCTGACCTGGCCGGGATTGTTGACTTTGAAAGCAGAACCGACTATCTGTACGGAAATGATGTGGATATGGACGACATCATCTGGATGGGTCCTCAGCCTACGATGGTTGACCGCGGAAAGCTGGTAGGCATTGCCAGTACCGCTCCCCTCGCTTCATTTGGAAAATACATTGCCGAAGCGCTTGCCAAAGGCCGCAAGGTTCACTTTTTGCCTCCCTACAGGGGTGAAACCAAAATTCAGCTCTCCGATCTGCTGGGAATTCCCGTTGCCAGTCTGAAAGCCAATATTTCGGTTGAACTGATTAAAGCAGTAGTAAAGCTGCGCAGCATCAAATCGGCCGAAGAGGTTGTGGAAATAGAAAAAATGGTGGATGCCGCCTGGCTGATGCACACCACCGCCATGAAGATGGCGTATCCCGGCGTTGTTGAGCAGGAGATCGCCGGAACCATCGAGGGGGTAGCCCTTGCCAATGCGGGCCCGGTCTCTTTCCCGATTATTCTGAGCATTCACGGTGAAACGCTGCATAACCACTATCACGGAAACACCCTTACCGAGGGCCGCATGCTGGTGGTGGACGCCGGCTGTGAATCGGTGGAGACCCTCTATTCGAGCGACATTACCCGCACCGTGCCGGTTGGCGGAAAATTCAGCCAGCGTCAGCGCGAAATCTATGAAATCGTTTTGGAGGCCAACCTGAAGGCCATTGACGCCATAAAGCCGGGAATTCCTTATCGCGAGATTCACCTGCTGGCTGCCGGCGTTATCGTTGACGGGCTCAAAAAACTGGGGCTGATGAAGGGCGATACCAAAGCGGCTGTCGAAGCCGGCGCCCATGCCCTGTTTATGCCGCACGGTCTCGGCCATATGATGGGCATGGATGTTCACGATATGGAAAACCTCGGCGAGGATTATGTGGGCTATGACGAAGAGATTGTGCGTTCAAAACAGTTCGGAACCGCCTTCCTGCGCCTTGGCCGCAAACTGCAGCCGGGTTTTGTGCTTACCGTTGAGCCGGGCATCTATTTCATCCCCGCACTGATCGATCAGTGGAAGAACGAGGGCCAGCATACCGGGTTCATCAATTACGATAAGGTTGAAACCTACAAGGATTTCGGCGGAATCAGGATTGAGGACGATGTACTGGTAACCGAAACCGGTCATCGCGTTCTCGGAAAGCCGATTCCGAAAACGGTTGCCGAAATCGAGGAGATTATGAAAAGATAGCGGCCGACCTTAAACGGCTGAAAACAATTTTAACCCAGGCAATTCCGGACTGATGGAGTAAACGCTTTAACTACCCGGAATTGCTGATTTATTTTTAAAACTATGTCAGATTCAATCACTTATAGAAATACGCCATTGTATTACCGCAAAACCGGTAAAGGTCCGTGGGTGGTGCTGCTTCACGGATTTATGGAATCGATGGAAATATGGAACGATTTTGCGGAATTTCTGGCTGAAGAATTCAGTGTAATTATGATTGATCTGCCCGGGCACGGGCGCAGCGGGCTGCTCGGCGAGGTGCACACTATTCACGATATGGCGGATGCGGTTTCGGCCGTGCTCTATTACGAAGGGATAAACGATTTTGTGGTCTGCGGCCATAGCATGGGCGGATATATTGCAGCCGAAATGGTTTCGTGGGAGAAAACCCGTGCGAAGGGGCTTTGTTTGTTCCATTCGCATGTGGCTCCCGATGATGAACAAGGGAAGGATAACCGCACGCGTACCATAAATGTGGTGAAAATGAATCACAGAGGGTTTATACGTCAGTTTATCCCCGACCTTTTTGCCGAAATCAACAGAGAGAGGCTTGCTTCCGAAATTGAAAAGCTGGTTAACCGAGCGGCCTCAACCTCTTCAAAGGCAATAATTGCCTCTCTCGAAGGAATGAAGGATCGCAGTGGAAGCCTTGATTTTTTGATAAATACGGAATTACCGGTCTTTTTTGTGATGGGCCGAAACGACAGTCGGATGCCTTATAATAAGGTGATGGCTCAGGTAATGCTTGGCCGCAATGTTCAGGCTATGCTGATCGACAATGTTGGCCACATGGGATATCTTGAGGCACCGCAGAAGATCTTCCCGGTCTTGCGCGATTTCTTCAGAAGATGCCTGAGCTGAACCAGCAATTACGGCTAATCGAGATAGAATCCCTTTTTATCAATAATCTCTCTTACCTTTTCGGGAAGGAAGTATTTCATTGATTTCCCCTCTCTGATGGATTCACGAATAAAGCTTGCCGAAATCTCGATGCGCGGCGCATTAACCAGGGTAATGGAAGGATGGCTCAGCAGCGGATGATCATCAACTCCGTGACGTGGATAAATCATCAGCCGGTACTGGCGGAGCAGCTCCTCGTAGTTCTTCCATTTATGGAAGGTGGGCAGGACATCGGTTCCGGCAATCATCACAAATTCATGCCCCCTGAATTGCTCACTGAGGCGGGTCAGAGTGTCGATGGTATAGGATGGCTTTGGCATATAGAACTCGATGTCGGAGGCCTGAAACCGTTTATCACCCTTGATTGCAGCATCAACCATATCGAGCCGGTAATGGTCGGGGAGGAGGGTGGTCTTATCCTTCAAAGGGTTTTGTGGCGATACGATAAACCAGATCTCGCTGAGCCCGCCATATTCCACCATATATTCGGCCAGACAGAGGTGACCATTGTGAATTGGATTGAATGAACCAAAGAAGAGTCCTGTGGGTCTAGACGATATCTGTTTTCCCGGTTTGCTCATAGTGCTTCAGCATTTTGATCAGACGTGACATGTAGAGGTAAGGGCCTTGCAATACAATGGTATTCCCATCGACCCTTGCTCTGAACTTGCGCATGCCAAGTACCAGAAAATTGCCGGGCTCGGGTCTGAAAAGCATTAACCCCTTAGCGTGAACCGGCTGGCGGTAACCCAACTGCGACATGATGTATGACAAAATGCGATCAACTTCGCGCACATCATCAAAAACGGCGCGCATCTTCCGACGGGCGTATATCGCTGCAAAAAAGAGCGAAGCGGGGATAACCGACAAATATAATACCGGCGCCTGCAGCCACATGGAAAGGATACCCGAAAGACTGGTTTCGGTTCGATCAGCCACGATACCGGCAGCTAAGGTTACCAGAACTGCAAAAAAGAGAAGTGCGGTAATTGCAGTAGTAATAAATGATGCACCCCTTCCAGGAATATGATGTATTTCTTTTATTTTATATCTGAAATCAGATTTCTCGTGAACAACAGGCCTGCCAATCTTAAACTCCTCATGGTAAATGGAAAGTGTTTTATATACATTGTGGTTGCCCGGAAGATTGTCAATCTCCACATCGCGGTATTCAACCACCTTCATATCAATCATCTTGCTTATCGATGAATACATGGCATTTGACATGCAGATACTGCCGGGTTCTGCCATAGCCTGAAGCCTTGCCGTAACATTCACCTGCTCGCCAATTACCACATTGTTGCGAATCTCGGCTTTGCCCTTGTGCAGTCCAATGCTCACCAGTAACCGCCGGGGCTTGTCTTTATTCTGATTATAGTCTTTGAGGCGTTGCAGAAAATCAAGTGCGCACAAATATGCATCATTGACTGATATAAAAGATGCCAGAACAGAATCATCGAGCCTCTTTACAAGATTACCGTTATATTCAGAAATGACCTGTTGCGAAATTTCGTTATGTCTGGAGAGCAATTCCAGCGCTTCATGCTCATCAAGTTCAAGAAGCCTTGAATATCCACGTATATCGGAAAACATCAATGCTACTTCAGCTTTTTGCATTGTTTTAGCGTTTTTGTGTCGTTTAAAAATGTGGAGACTACCTTGTAAATCTCCTTTTTGGCAGCTTCAAGCTCCCCGTTTACCAGAACATAATCAAACCGGGGTGCAAATTCAAGTTCCCAGCGCGCCTTCTCCATTCGTCTGGCTATTGTTTCATCAGAGTCGGTTTTTCTCGACCTGAGCCGGACTTCCAGCTCTTCAACCGAAGGCGGCGCAACAAATATGGAAAGCGCTTTTTCTCCGTAATGATTTTTGATGTTCATGCCACCAACAACATCAACATCAAATATAACATTTTTCTTTTGATTTAACAAATATTTTACC
>LUZO01000150.1 GCA_001603685.1 Bacteroidales bacterium Bact_23 | reverse complement strand
GAACGGTGCCGTTTCCATTTCCGGAAACCGTTTTCTGATATGCAATTGCGCCCATCCGGGCAGGCAATGCATCAACCGGGCACAAACAGAACTGGCTATTCACTTTTTTCTTTTTTTGAAATGAAATCAATTATAATTCCACTGCTAGTATCATTGGCGCTGATGGTTTACGGATGCAATCCGTCACACACGCACAGCCGGGAAGAGGCTCACACCCACGCCGATGGGCACGATCACGACCATGACCACGATCACGACCACGACCACGACCACGAAGAAGCCGAAGCCCATCAGCACACCGATGAAATTGCATTTACCAGGGCTCAGGCGGAGGCAGCCGGCCTTCAGACCGAAACCGTAGCGCCCGGTACCTTCCGTCAGGTAATTAAAACCAGCGGCCATGTTCAGGCATCGCAGGGCGATGAAGCCACCATTGCAGCAACGGCAAACGGCATCCTTACCTTTGCCCGAAGTTCGGTTGCGGAAGGAATCAGTGTAAGGCAGGGAGAGGCCATCGCAAGCATCTCGGCACAGAAACTGCCCGACGGCGACCCGGCCGTTAAAGCCCGGATCGCTTACGAAACGACTGAAAAGGAGTTCCACAGGGCTGAAGAACTGGTGAAAGACCAGATTATTTCGGCCAGAGAGTTTGAGCAGGCGAGGATGCAGTACGAAACCGCACGCACCGCATGGGAGGCGCAGGCCTCCAGCCATAGCGGCAGGGGCATTGCAGTCAGCTCGCCCATAGGCGGATTTATCAAAAGCCTGCTGGTAAAACAGGGCGCCTATGTTTCGGTGGGCGAGCCCATTGCGGTGGTATCTCAGAACAGAAAACTGCAGTTGCGCGCCGAAGTTCCCGAAAATCAGTATAAATACATCCGTACCGTTAATGGCGCCAATTTTAAGATGGCTTACGACAATACGGTTTATAAACTGTCGGACCTGAACGGGCGCCTGCTTTCATCGGGCAAAGCCGCCGACGGCAATTCGTTCTATATCCCCGTAACCTTTGAATTCGACAACATCGGCGACATCCTTCCCGGCGGCTATGCCGAAATCTATCTGCTCTCCTCCCCGCAGGAGAATGTGATATCGGTACCGGTTTCCGCCATTACCAAGGAGCAGGGCCTCCATTTCGTATATCTTCAGCTTTCGGAAGAGGAGTTCAAAAAGCAGGAGGTAACCACCGGCCACAGCGACGGCGACCGCATCCGGATCATCAGCGGGCTGAAACCCGGCGACAGGGTGGTTACCCGGGGCGTTTATCAGGTGAAGCTGGCGGCCACCTCATCGGTAATCCCCGAAGGGCACAGCCACAGTCATTAATTTAAACGGGAAACGGATATGCTGAATAAAATCATAAAATTCTCGTTAAACAACCGTATGGTCATTCTGGTGGCCGCCGTTCTGCTGATGCTGGCCGGCACCTACACCGCCACCCGCATGGAGGTGGATGTGTTTCCCGACCTGAATGCCCCTACCGTTGTGGTAATGACCGAAGCTCCGGGTATGGCGCCCGAAGAGGTGGAACGGCTCGTTACCTTCCCGGTTGAAACGGCGCTGAACGGCGCCACAGGAGTACGACGCGTGCGTTCGTCATCAACCACCGGGTTTTCCATTGTCTGGATTGAGTTCGACTGGGGAACTGAAATTTACCGTGCCCGGCAGATTGTTTCGGAGAAACTGGTGGAAACCAGGGATGCCCTCCCTTCAAATGTCGGAAATCCCACGCTGGGGCCGCAGTCATCCATCCTCGGCGAGCTGATGATCATCGGCCTTACGGCGGATACCACCTCGCTGCTCGACCTGCGTACCCTGGCTGACTGGGTAATCCGCCCGAGATTGCTTTCAACCGGCGGAGTGGCACAAGTGGCGGTTCTGGGAGGCGACATCAGGGAATATCAGATTCTGCTCGACCCCGGAAAGATGAAACACTACGGGGTAAGCCTCGATGAGGTGATTGCCGCCGTTAAGGATATGAACCGAAACGCTTCGGGCGGAGTGCTGTACGAATACGGAAACGAATACATCATCCGCGGCGTACTTTCAACCACCGATGTTGCGGTATTGGGAAAATCGGTGATTAAAACGGTGAACGATGTCCCCATTCTGCTGGATAACATTGCCGAAGTGAAGATCGGAGCCAAGGCGCCAAAACTGGGCCTGGCATCGGAGCGCGGCAAACCGGCCGTTCTGATTACCGTGACCAAACAGATGGCAACCAGCACCCTCGATTTAACCGAAAAAATCGACAAGGCCATTGCGGAGTTGCAACATACCATGCCGCCCGATGTGAAACTCTCCACCGATATTTTCCGTCAGTCGCGCTTTATCGAAAGCTCCATCGGCAATGTTCAGAAAGCGCTGATCGAAGGGGGAATATTCGTCATCATCGTGCTGGCCATCTTCCTGATGAATGTGCGCACCACCTTTATCTCGCTGGTCACCATTCCGTTATCGCTGGTTTCTTCCATCCTGGTACTGAAACTGATGGGCTTCACCATCAATACGATGAGCCTTGGCGGGATGGCCATTGCCATCGGTTCGCTGGTGGACGACGCCATTGTGGATGTGGAGAATGTGTTCAAGCATCTTCGCGAAAACAGGCTGAAACCGCCGGAAGAGCGGCAGAGTGTTATGAATGTGGTATTCCACGCCTCAAAGGAGGTACGGATGCCCATTCTGAACTCAACCCTCATCATTGTGGCCAGTTTTGTTCCGCTGTTTTTCCTTTCGGGGATGGAAGGGCGCATGCTTGCCCCGCTGGGAATCGCCTTTATTGTGGCGCTGTTTGCCTCCACCCTGGTGGCGCTCACCCTTACTCCGGTTATGTGCAGTTATCTGCTGGCCAACAACAATAAAAGCGGCAAAGCCGACCGCGAACCTTTCGTAGCAAGAACGCTGAAACGGGGCTATGAAAAAGCACTTTCGTGGACGCTCCGGCATAAAAAATGGGTATTGGGAAGCACAGTGACGCTTTTTGTGGTTTCGCTGTTTTTCTTCTTCGCACTCGGCCGAAGCTTTCTCCCTTCATTCAATGAAGGCTCTTTTACCATCAATGTAAGCACGCTGCCGGGCATTTCGCTCGAAGAGTCGGACAGGATTGGAAGGATGGCCGAAGAGATATTGATCTCCATTCCCGAGGTACAGACCACCGGGCGCAAAACAGGCCGCGCCGAACTCGACGAGCATGTGCTGGGAGTCAATGTTTCGGAAATTGAGGCTCCGGTTATACCCGGAAAGCGCAAAAAGGAAGAGATCCAGGCCGAAATCCGTGAAAAGATGAAGGCGCTGCCCGGCATCAACCTCGAGATTGGCCAGCCCATCTCGCACCGCATCGATGCCATGCTGTCGGGAACCCAGTCGAACATAGCCATCAAACTCTTCGGAACCGACCTGAACCACATGTTTACCATTGGAAATCAGATTAAATCTCTGATTCAGGATGTGGAAGGCATTGCCGACCTGAATGTGGAACAGCAGGTGGAGCGCCCGCAACTGAATATAGAACCAAAACGCGAACTGCTCGCCAAATACGGCATTCCCCTGCCCGAATTTTCTGAAATCATCAGCGTGATGCTGGCAGGTGAGGCGGTATCGGAGGTTTACGAAGGAAACCGCGCATTCGATCTTACCCTAAAGGTGAACGACGACTCCCGCTCGGCGATTGAGCGGATAGAAAACCTCACCGTTGACGCCGGCGGACGCAAGGTTCCGCTGGGCAACATCGCCACCGTTACCTCCTCCACCGGCCCGAATACCATCAACCGCGAGAATGTGGCCCGGAAAATCGTAATCTCGGCCAATGTCTCCGGCGGCGACCTGCTGGGCGCAGTCAGCGAAATTCAGAGGAGGATTGACGCTGAAATCAATCTGCCGGAAGGCTACCACATTGAGTACGGCGGCCAGTTCGAGAGCGAAAGGGCGGCATCGAGGGTGCTGCTGATTGCCTCCGTTTTCTCCATACTGGTCATTTTCCTGCTGCTGTTCAATCAGTTCAAAAGCGTTACACAGTCGCTGGTCATTCTGCTGAATCTTCCGCTGGCGCTTATCGGCGGGGTATTCACCCTTTACTTCACCAGCGGCATCATCAGCATTCCGGCCATCATCGGGTTTATCTCCCTGTTCGGGATTGCCACCCGAAACGGAATGTTGCTGATTTCCAGATACAATGACCTTCAGATGGAGGGGATGCCCGCTTCGGAGAGCATCATTCACGGCTCGCTCGACCGCCTGAACCCCATTCTGATGACCGCCCTTACCACCGCGCTGGCACTGATTCCGCTGGCCATCGGCGGAAGCCTGCCCGGTAACGAAATACAGAGCCCTATGGCCAAAGTGATCCTCGGCGGATTGCTCACCTCCACCCTGCTCAACGGATTTATCGTGCCCATTGTCTATCTGCTGACCAATAAAAGAATTGTGAAAGAGGTGATTACCGATCAGGAATTAACCGTTGGTGATAATTGAACAAACTGAAAACCATGAGAAAAACATTTCTTATCATAGCTTTGGCTGCTCCGCTGATTCAGCTTTTCGCACAAAGCACCCCCGATGCGGTGCTGAAATCGGTTGAACAGAACAACACCACGCTGAAGGCGCTCAGGCATACGGCCGATGCACAGAAGTTGGAGAACAGAACCGGCATCTATCTGCCGGGTCCCGAAGCCGGATTCGATTACCTTTGGAGCGATCCGGCCACCAAAGCCACGCGCATCGATCTCAGCCTAACCCAATCGTTCGATATCCCCACCATTTCGGGAATGCGCAGCCGCCTGTCGGGCAACCGCAACGCCTCCGTGGAGTGGCAGTATCTGGCAGGCCGCAGGGATATCCTGCTGGAAGCCAAAGAGGCGTGTATCGATGTGATCTATTACAACGCGCTGATCCGCGAATGGCAGATTCGTCTTTCGCACGCCGCCGAAATTGCGGAAGCCGGACGGAAACGGCTGGCCGCCGGAGATATCAACCGGCTGGAATACAACAACATTGAGATGGATGTTGTAAATGCGCGGGGCGAACTGGCCAGGGCTGAAGCCGAACGCACGGCTGCCCTTTCGCAGCTGAAGCGGCTCAACGGCGGTATTCCGGTTACACTCAGCGATACCGCTTTTCCAATAGTAATCCTTCCCGCTTCATTTGATGCCTGGTTTGCCGAAGCCGAGCAGAAAAATCCGGAAATGGCCATCATCAGGCAGGAAGCCGAAATAAGCCGGAATCTGGTAAGCCTCAGCAGGGCGGAGCGCTATCCCGTCCTCTCCGCAGGCTATATGAGCGAAAAGGTGGGCAGGGAGCAGTTTCAGGGAATTACTACCGGCATCTCCATTCCATTGTGGGAGAACAAAAACCATGTGGCATCGGCAAAAGCCGCCGCCCTGGCCGCCGGAGAACGCGTAGCCGACGGCAGATTGCAGCTTCTGAACCACTACGGTACCCTGTACGAACGCGCCGGAAACCTGAACCGGATTGCCGCGGACTACAGAGAAGCCCTCGGCAATCTGAACAGCGCAGCATTGCTGAAAAAGGCGCTCGACGCCGGGCAGATCTCCGTAGTGGAATACCTGATGCAGCTCAGCATCTACTACAACCTGATCAGCCTGTCGCTGGAAGCGGAACGGGATTACCAGAAAGCCGCCGCCGAACTGATGGCTTCGGATCTGTAAACAAAAAAATGAAAATATATGGGAGGGAAGCAAGGCAGTACTCCGAAGCAGCGCCATCGTCCGCCATCCGGAGGAGCGGCGCTGCTCCTGCACTTGCTGTCAGGAAACCGGCGTTTCCGTTCCTGACAAACCCATTTTCAGGTTTCGGCACATGCCCTGATTTCCATTATCTTTGCACACCCTAAAACAATTTCATGATTGAGATTACCCCTATCACCGAAACTGCCGTACTTGTCGGACTGGTTACCTGGCAGCAGAATGAGGCCCGGGTGCGTGAAACCCTCGATGAGCTTGACTTTCTGCTCGAGACTGCCGGCGGAACCAGCATCAGGCGGTTTGTTCAGCGGCTCGAAAAGCCCGATCCGCGCACTTTTGTCGGTTCGGGAAAGCTGGATGAAATCAGGGCTTTCATCACGGCTGAGAATATCGGAACGGTTGTCTTTGATGATGAGCTGAGCGCCTCACAACTGAGGAACATTGAGAAGGAGCTGCAGTGCAAGGTACTCGACCGCACCACGCTTATCCTCGACATCTTTGCCCGCCGGGCGCGAACTGCCACGGCGCGTACCCAGGTGGAGCTGGCTCAGTATCAGTACCTGCTGCCCCGCCTCTCGCGCATGTGGACCCACCTTGAGAAGCAGCGCGGAGGTATCGGAATGCGCGGGCCCGGTGAAAAGGAGATCGAAACAGACCGCCGCATCATCCGCGATAAAATCACCCTGCTGAAGGAAAAGCTGAAAGATATTGACAAGCAAAAGGTTACCCAGCGCTCCGGCCGCGAAAAACTGGTGCGCGTAGCGCTGATCGGCTATACCAATGTGGGCAAATCAACCCTGATGAACCTGCTGAGCAAATCGGAGGTGTTTGCCGAAAACAAGCTCTTTGCCACCCTCGATACCACCGTGAGGAAGGTGGTGATCGACAACCTCCCTTTCCTGCTCACCGATACCGTCGGGTTTATACGCAAACTGCCGCACGGCCTGGTGGAGTCGTTCAAATCAACGCTGGATGAGGTGCGCGAAGCCGATCTGCTGCTGCATGTGGTGGACATCTCCCATCCCGACTTTGAAGACCAGATAGAGGTGGTGAACCAGACCCTGTCCGAAATCAAGGCTTCCGACAAGCCGGTGATGATGGTGTTCAACAAGGTGGATGCCTACAGCTTCACCGAGAAGGATGAGGATGACCTCAGTCCGGCCACGCGCGAGAACATCAGTCTCGAGGAACTTAAACGCACCTGGATTGCAAAGGTGAACAGTCCGGCACAATTTATCTCCGCCACGCAAAAACTTCATTTCGAGGAGTTTAAGGAAGCGCTCTATAAAAACGTGCACGACATTCATGTGGTCAGATATCCGTACAATAAACTGCTTTACTGATCGGAGAGCCGGAAAACAGGGCCAAAATCCGCATTTACCGGGCAATCGTTTCAATTCATACCTTTGCACCACAAAACAGCCTCAATTATGATAATCATCGGAATAACGGGAACAATAGGAGCGGGAAAAGGCACCATTGTGGACTATCTGCTCAGGTGCCACGACTTTGTCCACTTCTCGGTGCGGGGTTTTCTCAGCCGCGAGATTGAAAGGCGGGCGTTGCCCGTGAACCGCGACAGCATGGTGATTGTAGCCAACGAGCTTCGTGCCGCCCATTCGCCAAGCTATATCGTTGACTGCCTGTTTGATGAGGCACGGATGACCGGCAAAAACAGCGTAATCGAGAGCATTCGCACCCCCGGCGAAGTGGCCTCACTGAGGGAAAAGGGCAATTTCTACCTTTTTGCGGTGGATGCCGAACCCTTCACCCGCTATACCCGAATTCAGGCCCGCAAGTCGGAGACCGACATGATTGATTATGAGACTTTTCTGGAAAATGAAGCCAGGGAAATGACTTCGGATGACCCGAACCACCAGAATCTGCGACGCTGCATCGAAATGGCCGACTTCGTCTTCAGCAACGACGGCACCATTCAGCAGCTTGAAGAAGCCGTCGGAGGAGTTATTGCCCGGATTGCCAGCGAAAATGCCAATCCCGAAAGCTAAGTATCATACCGCCGATGACCCTCTTCTCCATTTACGCCGTATCACTCCTGAACCTTATCCTTGCCATTTCGTATTTCGTACTGATTTATCAGAGGAAAATCAGACCGTCGCTGGCCATGTGGGTTTTCTTTACCCTGGCCATTGGCATGAGCCTGTTCACCTATCTGAAAGACGGGCAAAACAGCATGTGGGACAACATTCTGAATACCACCGACCTGTTTTTTGTCAGTTCCGTAGCCATCTCCGTATTCCTGTTCGGCGACCGCTCCACCCGCTTCAACCGCTTCGATTTGTTCTGCCTGGGTATCGTTACCCTGGTTGTAATCTTCTGGCTGGTTACACAGAACCACCTGATAACCAATTTACTGGTTCAGGCCATTCTGGTCATTGCCTATTTCCCGGTCATCAACCGCATGATGCGAACCGGTGAGAATCATGAAAGTTACCTGCTTTGGGGCGGCATGCTCCTGGCATCGGTGCTGGCGATGCTTTCGGTAAAGGGAGGCCTTGCCGTGATTTATACCATTCGGGCAGTCATCAGCACTGCCCTGCTGATGGCCATTATGCGCTATACCGATTTGCGAAAGAAATCGGTTCCGGTAGAAAAGGAGGAGTAACCCTCCGCCCCGCAAAAAGTAACGGGGAAATCAGCCCTGAACCGGATTGCCGCTGAGATCAACCAGAACCGGCTCGCCAAGTCCCGCCTCTTTCAGACGGCCGAGCTGCGTACGGGCATCACCAACCACTACATAAATCATATTTCCCGGTTCGAAATAACGGGCATACACCGCCTTTGCCTCTTCAAGGGTCAGATTCCCGGTAATCTCAATCTTCCTTTTCACATAATCGGTCGGGAGATCGTAAGTGCTGATCTGCTCCAGCATACTGATCAGGCTTGAGTTGGTTTCGAATTTGCCAGCGTAGGCCCTTACCTTTGCAAAGCGGGTAGTTTCCAGATCGTCAGCACTGTATTGTTTGCCGTAACCGGCAACAATCTCCCTGATCAGCGCCAGCGATTCCATGGTAAACATGGACTGCACGCTTGAATTGATCATGAACAGACTTCCGCTTTTCCTGGCGGCAAATGACGAATAGGCGCCATAGGTATAGCCCTTCTCCAGCCTCAGGATGGTAAACAGCCTGGATCCGGAACCGGCTCCGAGCAGGTAATTCAGAAATACTGCCGGGTAATAGTCCGGATGATTCCGCGGCATAACCTGTAATCCGGCCCTGATAAACGACTGCTTGGCATCCGGAATGTCCACAAAGTAGAGTTCGGGCTTGGAAAGGGCGGCAGGCTCCTTATACTCCGGAAGTTTTACCTCTTTCCGTTTCCATTCAGTTCCCAACCGTTCAAGGGCTTTGACGGCGCGCTCAGGATCAATGTCGCCTGCAATATGAACGCTGGAAACCGACGGAGAGTAGGTTCGTTCGTAATGCTCTTTCAGGTCTTCCATGGTTATGGATTCCACCGATTCAAGGGTGCCGGGCAGCGGACGGGCCAGAATATGTTCATCGCCGAAAAACCTCCTGTTAAAAACATAAGAGGCAATGATGCCCGGCTGCATCATGTGTTGGGTAATCAGCCCGTAAGTGTTCTGCCTGATGCGTTCCAGCTCGGTTTCATCCCACCGAGGTTCGAACAGCATCTCTTCGATGAGTTCCAGCATCGCTTCGAAATTTCTCGAAAGGCAATTGGCTTCAATGATGGTTGATTCCCTGATGCACTCCACCGCAATGTTAGCACCCAGCCGCATAAATGCTTCTTCCAGCTCTTCAGGCGTCCGGTTTCTGGTTCCTTCCGGCACCATGTATGCGGTAAGCCGTGCCAGGCCGGGCTTTTCCATACTGTCGGCCAGTTGTCCGCCTTTGATGCGGATACTTAAACTGACCAGGGGGAGATCCGTTTTGTGAATGCCAAACAGATAAAGCCCATTTTCAAAGGAATGGGAATGTACTTTGGGAACTTTAAACTGTAGCGGCCCTCCCAGCGGCGGTTCAACAGAACGGTCGAAGGTGGTGGCAGTCCGCGGGAACGGCTCATCATCCTCTTCCATATCAGCCGCCTGCAATCCGGCCTCCTCTACATTCTCTTCAACCACTTCGGCGCGTACCGAACCGTCGAGCGCAAGTTCCGGCCGCCCTTTGGGAACAAAGCTGGTGGCTAAAAACGCGGCATTCTTCAGATATTTGTTGTAAACCCTGATTACATCCTCAACGGTAACCGCCTTCAGCAACCGGATCTCCTCTGTCAGCCGCGAAGGATCACCGCCAAAAACATTACTCTGTGCCAGCTGAAAGGATTTGTTCAGCAACCCGGAAACGGCATTGTAAAACGACAGTTCCAGATTATTCATAACCAGCTGGAAATCATCCGCTCTGAATCCGTTTTCCTCGAATTCCCGAAGGCTTTCCATCAGTGCATCGTACACCTCATTCAGACTGACGCCTTCGTAAGCCCTCACGGAAATGATGAACTTCCCGGTAAGCTCGCTGCAGAAATTGGTTACCGAAGCTCCGGGTGCAAGGTTTCTTTTCTTGACAAGCTCCTTGTAGAACGGCGACTTTCGGCCGACCGAAAACAATTCGGCAAGGAAATCGAGGGCGTAGGAGTCAGGATGGTACGATTCAACCGCGGGAAAGGTAAGGGTTAACTCAGGCAGAAGGGCAAAATTGTCCTCATGAAAATATTTCCTGGTCTCCGTTAGCATTACCGGCATTGGTTTGAGGGGCTCGGGCCTGGGGCGCGGCTGAAACTCACCAAAATATTTACTGACCAGCCTCTTCACCTCCTCCGGTTCAAAGTCACCGGCAATCACAAGGGTGGCGTTGTTTACGCCGTAATAACGGTCGTAGAACTCCTTCACA
This sequence comes from Bacteroidales bacterium Bact_23, assembly GCA_001603685.1. Taxonomy (GTDB): domain Bacteria; phylum Bacteroidota; class Bacteroidia; order Bacteroidales; family Lentimicrobiaceae; genus Lentimicrobium. The sequence continues at coordinate 9,259 of LUZO01000150.1, read as the reverse complement.
TCTTCCAGGGTGGCCGACCTCACATCGTCCATGGATCCGATCACCTGCCACGAATAGGGATGCCCGTCACCGAACAGATACTTGTCGGTAACATCGTTGGTAAATCCATAAGGCTGATTGTCAACGCGCTGCCGCCTTTCGTTGATAACGATGTCTTTCTCTCGCTCAAGGGCGGTGCCGGTAACCGTATTGATGAGAAATCCCATCCGGTCGCTTTCCATCCACAGGATCTTCTCCAGCGCATCCTTCGGAACCACTTCGTAATAGATGGTACCATCCTTCCAGGTTCCTCCGTTAAAGGTTCCGCCCAGATTATCGATCTTTCTGAAAAACTCCCCTTTGCCGACATGTTCGGAGCTCCGGAACAGCATATGTTCAAAGAAATGGGCAAAACCGGTTTTACCGGGTTTCTCGCGGCTTGATCCCACATGGTAGAGAATTGCAACCGCCACAATCGGATTGCTTCCGTCCTGATGCAAAATCACCTCCAGACCATTGTCGAGAAGGTACTTTTCGAAGTCAATCCTGAATTCACTGCGGGCACTATCCTGATTTTCAGCTTTCATAATTGAGAATTGGCCGGGCCAAAAGCACCGGAAAGCCCATGGGGCGGGTTAACAATCAAATGACATTACAGAAGTCCGCCTGATCAACGCACCAGGACACGGCACACGCCTACCAGTCAACGGCGGCTCTGCGCACCGGCATGGTCATACAGCGGCAGCCGCCGCCACCCCTTGCCAGTTCGGCTCCTTCAATCGAAATAACGCATTTATCGTATGCATTCATATCGGCTTTTCCGGCAATGATGTCCTTTGCCCTTAAAACCTCAAATCCGTTTTTGTTAAGCTCTTCGAGGGTATAGATATTTCTTCCGTAGCCCATAATTTTGCCGGGAGCCAGAGCAAAAAAGTTCGCACCGCTGTGCCACTGCTCGCGCTCCTGCGACACCAGATCGTCCGGCCCGCCGCAGTTCACGGTTTTCAGATCCATGCCCAGACTGCGCAGCGCATTTACGATGTTCGGCACCTCATTAATTTTCACCTTTCCGTTGTCAATGGCTATGTGGATGGTAAGGAAGCGGCTGGAGTGCATGATCAGCGGCTCGTAAATCATGCAAAGGTCTTTGTCGAGGAAGGTAAAGACCATATCCAGGTGGATAAACGATTCCGGTTCATAAGGCAGTTCCTGAACGATGATATGCATCTTCTTACCCCTTACTTTGTAATAATCAATCAGATAGTCGATGGCTTTGGGGGATGTGCGGAGGCCGGTGCCGATAAGCAGGATATCTTCGCGGGCAACGATGAAGTCGCCGCCTTCGAAACTGAAATCATCGGCATGCTGCCCTTCGGCATACGGGCTTACCGTCCGGGTAACGAATGCCGGATGATGATCGAAAATGGCCTTCATAATCATCGACTCGCGGTGGCGCACCCTGCTGGCCATCTTGCTGATAAATACCCTGTCGCCCAGTGTCATGGAAGCGTCGCGGGTAAAGAAAAAGTTGTGAAGCGGTTCAAGCTCGAAACGCTCCTGGCTGAGGAAACGCGACAGGTTATCGCGCCTGAGCTCCACCCCTTCCACCAACGCGGAGGTTAAATGCACCGGGTCCATCTCAAGCATTTCATGGCGAAGACCGCCAACCCCTTCGAAATCAACAATACAGTTAACCAGCTCGGTTTTTACCTTCTCCTCTTCAAGAATCCTGCACAACAGATTGCGCATTTCGTATACCGTAGTGTATTTTTCGAGTACACTCCTGAACTGGTTGTATTCCTTTCCTGCAACACTCAGGTTCAGAATATCGCTGTACAATGCGCGCTGAACCATATTGGGTGTCATGTTCTCTACCTCGCTGCCCGGCGAATGAATGATTACGCCTTCCAGTTTCCCGATTTCGGAATTGACTTCAATAACTGTCTTCTCCATAAATATTCCTTATTATTCCTTATTGATAGAATTTGCGGCAAAGGTAATATTGTTTTTCAGTTTCTTAAAACCCGCCCGTTTTAAAGCCGATTTGCCGAATAACTCTTCAAACACCGGCTTTTCAAGCTGCTCCCACGCCTCCTGCGGCCATTCGGTCCATTCGCCCCGCGGCCTGAATTCAGGCTCGCCGTGCGCAAGTGAAAAGCGGTTCCAGGGGCAAACATCCTGGCAGATATCACAGCCGAACATCCATCCGTTCAGTTTTCCCCCAAATTCAGCGGGGATATTGTCTTTCAGTTCAATGGTCAGATACGAAATGCATCTGGAGGCATCCAGTTGCCGGGGACCGGTAATTGCGCCGGTGGGACAGGCATCGATGCAGCGGGTGCAATCGCCGCAGTAGTTGCCGCCGAATGGTTTATCGTACTCAAATTCCAGCTCCGAGATGATTTCGGCGATAAAGTAAAACGACCCGTGCTTCCGGGTGATCATCAGGGTATTTTTCCCAATCCAGCCCAGGCCGGCGTTTACAGCCCATGCCCGGTCGAGCACCGGAGCCGAATCGGTGAAAACCCTGAAATTAAACTCCCCCGCCTTCTCCTTCAGTCTTTCAACCAGCAGATAGAGCTTGTCCCTGATTACAAAGTGATAGTCGGTGCCGTAGGCGTATTTCGAAACTTTCAGGGGCGAGGTGTATTGTTCCGGACTTTCAGGGTAGTAATTCATCAGCAGCGAAACCACCGAGCGGGCCCCTTCAACCAGCAGGCGCGGGTCGAGGCGCTTTTCGAAGTGGTTCTCCATATACGACATCCTTCCGTGCCTGTTTTCGCTGAGCCACTGCTCAAGGCGGGGCGCCTCCTCATCGAGGCGGCGGGCACGGCTGATGCCGCAATAGGAGAATCCCAGCTCAAGGGCCGAACGCTTTACCAGTTCCGTTAATTCCGCTTTCAGATTCATACCGGGGCGCTGATTATTATTTTTTATCCCGAAAACCTTCACTGCCTACAGGGCCAATTTCCCGAATAAAGCATTATGCTCATTTAATTCCGCAAAATCCGGATATCAGTTATCCGTTGCGAGGTATGCTATATTATTGATGTTGAGTTATGTATCTTCAAAGCCGGCAACCGCTCCGGCAGCAGGCGGTTCCGGACTGCCGGGGTGCAGCGAAAAATCAGTGTCAAAATAATTCGGGCTGGCTGCCGGGCTTTATTTTTCCCAGATGCGAATAAGCCAGCGGGGTTACCTCCCTTCCGCGGGGGGTGCGCATCAGGTATCCTTCCTGAATCAGAAACGGCTCGTACACCTCTTCAATGGTTCCGGGGTCTTCGCCGACCGCAGTGGCAATGGTGGTCAGTCCGACCGGACCGCCGCGGAACTTGTCGATGATGGTGGAGAGGATTTTATTGTCCATTTCATCCAGCCCGTTCTTATCCACCAGCAGTGCCGAGAGGGCAAACTGCGAAATTTGCAGGTCGATGGAGCCATCGCCCTTTATCTGGGCAAAGTCGCGCACCCTGCGGAGCAGCAGGTTTGCAATACGGGGCGTTCCCCTGCTCCGGCGGGCAATTTCCGAAGCCGCTTCATCCGTGATATCCACTTTCAGAATTCCGCTCGAACGCCTGATGATCTTCTCAAGCGTTGCCGCATCGTAATACGAAAGTCTGGCATTGATGCCAAAACGCGAACGCAGCGGAGCGGTGAGCAATCCCGAACGGGTGGTGGCTCCAACCAGCGTAAACGGACTGAGCTGAATCTGAACGCTGCGGGCATTCGGCCCGGTTTCGATCATAATGTCTATACGGTAGTCCTCCATGGCGGAATAGAGGTACTCCTCCACCACCGGACTCAGCCGATGAATCTCGTCAATAAACAGCACATCGTTGGGTTCCAGATTGGTAAGCAGTCCGGCAAGGTCGCCGGGCTTATCCAGAACAGGGCCGGAGGTGGTGCGGATGTTCACCTCCATTTCATTGGCGATGATGTGCGAAAGGGTTGTTTTGCCCAGTCCGGGAGGCCCGTGAATCAGCACATGATCGAGCGCCTCACCCCTGAGTTTGGCAGCCTTGACAAAGATCCGCAGATTCTCAACCACCCCCGACTGACCCGCAAAATCGCCAAAGTCGCCCGGACGGAGAACTTTTTCAATCTCACGCTCGGCGGCACTCAAATGGTCAGCGGTGGCATCCAGGTTTTGATTCATCGGTCTTGGTTATGTTGTGGACAAAAGTAAACAATAAATAAACCGGTGTAAAGTTAAAAAGCACTCCGGGCTGTTTTTTTGATGCCGTAAAGTCAGGAAAAATTTCCGGAGCAATAAACCGAACGGCCATAGACTTTTCATGGCATTAAAGCTGAATATCTGACGGTTGGGTACTAAAATCATATTTTTAACCGCCCATCCTTCGTTTGATATTATAAATTCCATATTTTAGCAGCTAAAAACAATGCATGATTCACCAAACCCTGTCAATCCATGAAAGAGATTATTGTTGCCATTGATTTCTCAAAGGGATCGCTGCACGCCCTCGATTACGCCATCGCCTTTGCCAATACCGTTAAGAGTAACATTATGATGGTTTGGGTTGACAACAATCTGAATCAGGATTTTGCCTTTACCTCCGAAGTGAATGAGTTCAGGGAAGAGGCATCCAGAAATATGGAAGAGATTCTGAAAGCCAAAAAGGGCAGGCTGAAACACGGAAAACTTTCGTACAAGCTTCGCAAAGGCAAGGTTTATCAGGAGATTGCCAATCAGGCCAAATACAACGATGCATCTCTGATCATCGCCGGCACCCACGGCGTTACCGGCTACGAAGAGTTCTGGATTGGCAGCAACGCCTACCGCATTGTTTCCTATGCTCCCTGTCCGGTAATTACCGTAAGGTACGACTACCAGATTACGGGTAACGGCATTAAAAGCATAGTACTTCCGATTGACAGTACCCTGGATACCAGGCAGAAGGTTCCCTTCACGGTTGAGCTGGCTAAACTTTTCGGCGCCGACATTCACATTCTGGCACTCTACTCAACCTCAATAAAAACCATTCAGCGCAAGGTTGATAACTATGCCCGTCAGGTTCAGAAGTATATTTCCGACGAAGGAATAAACCACCATATTGAGAGCTTTCAGGCCAACAACATTACCAATGCCGCCATCGAATACGCCCGCAAGGTAAATGCCGACCTGATTGCCATTATGACCGAACAGGAGACTACGGCATCGAACATTCTGCTCGGGCCTTTCGCCCAGCAGATGGTCAACCATTCGCCGGTTCCGGTGCTGAGCATTCAGCCCAAAGAAATATATTCGATTTCAACGCGTTAATTGTTCATGCGTCATCTGATATTGCTTGTTTCGTTTGCCGCCTTTGGTTTAACTGCCGCCGCCCAGCATGGAAGTGTCCAGATTGTTGGGGATGAGCGCATTGACCTTCTGATTGAAAAGCACAAATACCTATGCCGGCACCAAAGTACCCTGAACGGATGGAGGGTGCAGATATTTTTCGATTCCGGACCGAACTCAAAACGCAAGGCAACCGAGGCCCTTAACCGCTTTGCAACGAAATACCACAACGAAAAAACCTACCTTTCATTCAAAGAGCCATACTACCGCGTTAGGGTGGGCGATTTCAGAACCCGCCTCGAGGCGGAGGGATTCCTGAACAGCATAAAAGCCGATTATCCCAACGCCTTTACCACCAGCGATAAGATAAATCCCCCCTCAGCCCTGCCTCCCGAAGGGATTGAATAATACCGATTGGAAAAATATAATATGTATCTGAATGAAGCAGAGCGGATGATTTGTCTTTATGCCAATTAGCCCGTTTCCGATTTTTTTAAGAACCAGGCTTTTATCATAAAAAGAAGGGCAGATAAAAAAAATCGCAGATAGATTGCCGAAATCCGGATAATTTTATATTTTTACCCTCGAAATAAAAGTATTGCGCGGAATTGCCACAAAATTTGCAACCATTACAAAAAATTCATATATTAGCATAACCGAACCACAACACATATCAGCCATGAAAACCATTATTGCAGCCATCGACTTTTCTGATTGCTCCATCAACGCCCTTGAGCACGCAATCACCATAGCAGCCAAATCTGAATCGAACCTGCTGATGTTATGGGTTAACAATCCCAACACTACCAAGACCATTCTGTCTTCCGACCTGTCGGACGACCTGCTTGAAGAGGTTGAACATCAGTTTAATCAGCTGATAAGCAAGTATGAAAAGCATCTTCCAAAATCAAGGATAGACTACATCATCCGCGAAGGGAAGGTCTACCGCGAAGTGGTTAACCAGGCCAAAGATTCGGATGCATGGCTCATTGTAGCCGGTACGCATGGCTCGTCAGGCTTCGAGGAGTTGTGGATCGGAAGCAACGCCAACCGCATTGTTACCGCGGCTCCCTGCCCGGTTATCACCATCCGGGGCGGCGTTCAGATTGGCCGCGATCTGACGAAAATCGTAATGCCGATGGACAGCACCATGGAGACCAGGCAGAAAGTGCCTTTCACCGCCGAGTTGGCAAAAATGTTCAACGCCGAAATTCATGTGCTGGCGATGTACACCACCTCAATTGAAAATGTCAGGGGAACCGTTATGAGTTATGCCAAGCAGGCTGCCAAATATCTTAAGGAGCACAATGTGAAGCACTTTATCGTTGAACTGGAAGCCGATAACATCGCCACCACCGTTATGGAATATGCCAAACAGGCTGAAGCCAACCTGCTTTCGATTATGACCGAGCAGGAAAAATCGGCATCCAACATCTGGCTTGGCCCCTACGCCCAGCAGATGGTTCACCATTCACCCATCCCGGTGCTCAGCATCCACCCCACCGAGATCCTGATTTCAATGGGATATTGATGCAACTGATTAAAGAATAACGGCTTACCCGGCATCCTTTAGTTTTTGCAGGCCCCCGTTTTTGCCGGATAGCAATAAAACCGAACAGCCCCGCAGATGATCATCCTGCGGGGCTGTTCAGTTAAAGTTAAAGTAACAGCGATTAGTTTCTGTCGAGGCAGTTCAGGTCTTCAAATGCCACCTTCAGGCGGGCAATCATCGATTTCTGTCCCTGATTCAGCCAGTTGCGGGGATCGTAGTACTTCTTGTTGGGCTTGTCGTCGCCTTCCGGATTTCCGATCTGGCCCTGAAGGTATCCCTCATTCTTCTTGTAAAAGTTCAGAATGCCCTCCCAGGTTGCCCACTGGGTATCGGTGTCGATGTTCATCTTAACAACTCCGTATGAGATGGCATCCCTGATCTCCTGACGGCTCGAACCCGATCCGCCGTGGAAAACAAAATTAACGGGACGCTCACCCGTATTCAGATGCTTCTGGATATAATCCTGAGAATTCTTCAGAATGATGGGCTCCAGTTTCACATTGCCCGGTTTATAAACACCGTGCACATTGCCGAATGAAGCGGCAATGGTGAAATTGTCGCTGATTTTCTTCAGGTGCTCATAGGCATAGGCAACCTCCGAAGGCTGGGTATAGAGCCTCGAGCTGTCAACGCCGGTATTATCCACGCCATCCTCTTCGCCACCGGTAATGCCCAGCTCAATTTCAAGGGTCATGCCCATCTTGCTCATACGCTCGAGGTAGCGGCCTGAGATTTTGATGTTTTCCTCAAGGCTCTCTTCCGAAAGGTCGAGCATATGTGAGCTGAAAAGCGGTTTTCCGGTTTCGGCAAAGTGCTTTTCGCCGGCGTCGAGCAATCCGTCAATCCAGGGAAGCAGCTTCTTTGCAGCATGATCGGTGTGCAGAATTACGGGCACGCCGTAAGCCTCAGCCAGCATATGAATGTGCTTGGCACCCGAAATGGCTCCCAGAATGGAAGCACGCTGATCGTCGTTGCTCAGAAATTTGCCCGCATAAAAATGGGCACCTCCGTTCGAGAACTGAATGATTACCGGAGAGTTCACCTCTTTGGCTGCCTGCATAACCGCATTAACCGAATCGGTACCTACAACATTCACGGCAGGTATTGCAAAACCGTTTTTCTTCGCAATCCGGAATACCTCCTGAAGATCATTGCCTGTAACAACACCTGGTTTTACCTTATCAAAAATTTTCTCTGACATCTCAAATATCGTTTAAATTGAACAGAATAAATTACTTTCGCAAAGGTAAGCATTTTTTGGTAATGTTGTATTTTTATACCAGATATATGCATGCCAGAAAATGTTTTATTAATCTGTTTTTCAATTAGTTACGACAGATGTCTTTTGAACTGAGGATTAAGGAACTTTTAGCCGACAACTATTCGGGCTCGGCAGCTATCCTGGAAAAGGTCATTAAAAGCATTGTCGTTTACACCAATGGCCATGAGATTGATGCCGCATATCTGAGGGCCAGCCTCAACATGGTTACCGCCCGGTTTCCCGATCTGGGCGTACTGAATCATTTTTTGCAGCAGTTCTATGATCTTCTCGATCAGTCAGAGCGTGAATCGTGGGCAGAGGAAAAGACCATTCACAAGATTTCTCAGTTTATTTCCGTCTATGTGCGTGAATGGGAAGAGAACATCGGGCTGGCTGCCGAAAAGATGGTGCGTCTGGTTCCTTTTCAGGGGAAAAAAGTGCTGCTGCACAGCAACAGCTACAGCATTCATGCCCTGTTTGCCCATCTGGCCGATCATAAAATCTTTCCCGCCATTTACCAGACCATGGCAGGACCGGTATTCGAAGGTAAAATACAGGCGCGGATATTGAGCAACCTTGGCTGCAAGGTTCATTTTATCAACGAAGCAGCCATCGGGAGATTTATCCATGAGATTGACTTTGCCGTGATGGGCGCCGACAATGTCTTTACCGACGGATTTACCAACAAAGTGGGAACCTATCCCCTGGCGCTGGTCTGCCGCGAAGCCGGAAAGCCATTTTATGTAATGACCGACTCCCGGAAGAGAGCCCCGGTAAGCTTCGAAAGCCACATCAAAGCGTTGCCGGAGCCAATGAAACCATCGGATGAGCTGTGGCAAAACGCTCCCGAGGCAATTACTGCCGAAAACTATTATTTTGAACTTACCCCGAGAAATCTGGTTACCGCTTTTTTCTTCGAAGATACCTGGTGGAACCTTTCAGACAAACAGACCCTGCCTTAAACAATATTCCCCGCACTTTGATGCAGGTTTTTAATCATTTTCCATTATCATCCCGATCAGGCTATTATTTAGCTTGATTCTCCATTTATTAATAACTTTTAACAAACTTTCTTTTTAACACTTTGTTTATATTCACACTTACTTTCTGAACCGGAACGCACTCGCCACACTATCCAGGGGGATAAACCCCGAATCTGCCATCAGGA
>LUZO01000149.1 GCA_001603685.1 Bacteroidales bacterium Bact_23 | reverse complement strand
AGGTAATATGTCAAAAATTAAATTAGCAATCAACGGCTTTGGCAGGATTGGCAGAAATGTTTTCAAAATCGCCCTCGAGCGCGAAAACATTGAAGTGGTTGGAATTAATGACCTGACCAGTACAAAAACACTTGCCTATCTTCTGAAATACGACTCAACCCAGGGCAGGTTCCAGGGTGAGATTGGATACGATGAAACTTCACTGATTGTAAACGGAGTAAAATATCCCGTAACTGCTGAGCGCAGCCCCGCAACCATCGCCTGGGCTTCAACACCTGATGTGGTTGTTGAATCAACCGGCGTGTTCCGTTCAAAGGAGAGCCCCAAAGGCGGTTATGGCGACCACCTGAGAAACGGTGCTAAAAAGGTTATCCTTACCGTTCCTGCAAAAGATACCATCGACCGCACCATTGTTTTGGGTGTAAATGAGCATGAACTGAAAGATACCGACCAGTGTGTATCGAATGCTTCATGTACCACCAACTGTCTGGCACCTGTTGCCAAGGTTCTGAACGACAGGTTTGGCATTGAAAACGGACTGATGACCACCATCCACTCCTATACCAACGACCAGACCATTCTCGACGCCCCCCACAGCGACCTTCGCCGTGCCCGTTCAGCCGCCGTTTCGCAGATTCCCACCACCACCGGAGCTGCAAAAGCTGTTGGAATCGTTATTCCCGAACTGAAAGGCAAACTCGACGGACTCGCAGTACGCGTTCCCACCCCGACCGGTTCACTGGTTGACCTGGTGGTTAACCTGAAAACCGAAGTTACCAAAGAACAGATTAACGCCGCCATGAAAGAGGCTGCCGAAGGTCAGATGAAAGGTATCCTCGAGTACACCGAAGACGAAATTGTTTCGGTAGATATCATCCACAACCCCGCATCTTCAATTTTTGATGCAAAAAGCACCATGGTAAACGGAAAAACTGCTAAGATTCTTGCATGGTACGATAACGAATGGGGTTACTCAGCCAGGGTTGTTGACCTCGCTGAAAAGCTTTTCTAAAATCAGCAAGCTGAATTAAAAGAAGGCTGTCAGTAATGACGGCCTTTTTTTGTTATTAGCGCAGGGTTAAGGAAAACTCACTTCCGCTTTTTATCTTCAGGTTTGCTCCGCGGCTTTTATCTGAATATGTGCAGGCTGTTTGTCAGCGTCCGCTTTTCGATGATCTTTTCCCCCGGCTCTTCCGGAGTGCCAACAATCTCATAAACATCGCAGATGTAAAAATAGACTCCGTCGCTGCATGGCTTGTTGGTGTTTTTATCCTTCCCGTCCCAGCGGATTTCGGGATCGGTGGTTTCAAAAACCACCACTCCCCAGCGGTTGAATACCTTCAGGTCGATTCTTTCAACCGAAGTGTATCCGGGGAAAGGTACGAACAGGTCGTTAAACCCGTCGCTATTTGGGGTGAAGACATTGGGCAGCCGGTACCGCGGACAGTCGTTGATGCTGGTACATACCCTGTGGTAGCTGGTGGTGTCGATGTTGCCGTTGATGTCGGAAGCTACCACAAAGAAACAACCCGCGATGGTTGAGGGCGGTCTGTAGTCGTAACTGGTTACAGATGCGGGAAATGATCCGAGCAGTATATGCGGATTGCCAACCTGGTACAGGTAATAGCGGTCGATATCGGGTGCGCAGGTTTGCGAGATGTCTTCCCAGCGGAATCTGAGTTCGCGTACATCACATTCCACATCTACCAGCAGCAGGGGAGGGCATGGCGGTACATTGTCGTAAGGCCGCTCGCAGCGCTCCTGCGAAAAGTTGTAAATCGGGTCAATGTAACCCGGAGTGCCGTAAGTGCCTGTGGATCGCACCAGATAGCAGTACTCCTTTTCATTGATCAGCGCGGTGTCGGTAAATGCCGGCCGGTTGCTGATGCCAATGCTGTCGAACAGCCCGGTTGTTTCGTTCATTCGGTAAATGGTGTACCATTCGTTTATCCAGGGTACATTGGCGTTGATGCTGACGGTAATCTGCCTGTCCGATGGAATGGTTCGGATAAAAAGCGACGATGCCGGCGGGGTAAAGCCGATGGTAAAGACATTTCCCGGCGTATTGTTGATGAATTCTATGGTATAGGTCCAGGCGGTATCGCGGGTGTTTATGCCGGTATCGGTATGCGTGGTGTCGTTCAGGCTGGTGTATTCGGCAAGCTGAACCCTGTTGGCATTGCTGAATCCTGCACTCCTGAAAAGCCGGTAGATATAGGGGCCCGGCATCTGAACCGGATCCAGTTCGGTTGGCTTCGACCAGGCTATGTAGATTTGTCCGCCGGTTTCTGAGGTGGCATCAACACTCACATTGGTAATGACCGGCATATCCTTTTTCAGGCTGGCGCACACCTCTTCCGAGGCGATGCTCTCCGCTCCATCACCGAACCAGCATGTGATTATATAGCAGTAGTTTACTCCACGAACCAGCCCGAATCCCTGATTGTCATCAATATAGCTGGTCAGGTTAATGTCGCTGGTTTCAGCGATAAGCCGGTATCCGGTTTCGGGCGGAACTCCTGTCTGGCATGCACCCGGAGCAAAACCCGACGAACCGGTTCTGCGGTATATCCGGTACCCCTTTGCTTCGCTGCATTTATGCGGGTTCCAGTTCAGCACCATGCTGTTTCCCATCGGATCGGCCTGTACATTTTCAACCGGTGGGGCTATCACCTGAATGTTGACCGTTTTCAGATCAAACAGCCTTACCGGCGATCCGTTGTCCTGCGCCTTTAGAAATATCTGATAGGGCATGGTTCTTACATGTGCACATACCGTTGGCCAGGCAATGGTGGTACTCACCCGTCCGGCCGAGTCGTCGGGCTGGTGGAAAATGGCAGGGCTTACCGGCATGATAAACGGCCCGCCTTCGGCCGTAAGCGTAATTTTGTGGTTATCGGCATCGGTAGCCAATACAAACAGCCTCAGCGTATCACCTGCAATCACGCAGGTGTCGGTATTCACATGAAGCTCAGGGGGCGTGTTGTTGCAGGCTACAATATTTACCTGCATATCGCGGGTTATGTAGCCAATCCTCACACCATTGCGCCACTCTTCTATCAGAAATGCAAAATTATACTCACCCTGCCGGGTGGGGCTTTCCCAAACAATGTCACCGGTAACCGGATTGATGGTGAATGAGCCGGGAGTCTGCGTATCCACTTCGTTGGGCAGTTTATATCCGGGAATGTCCAGGCCTCCGGCACCCCTGCAGCTGACGAGTCTGAACGAAAGGCTGTCGCCATCGGGGTCGTAAGCGCCCGCATTGTGAAGATACGGTATGCCCACACAACCGTTGTCGATGGGGGGTAAAAGCAGCACCGGCGAACTGTTGCCTCCCAGAAAGGGGTTGATAACCAGCATGGTTTCAATGTAAAGCGGAACATCCACTGAATTCGGGATGTTCTGAATGCCCAGATTGCGGTTCGGGTCTTCCACCCAGATGCGGTAGGTTGATGGCGCAGAATAGGTGTGTACTCCTTTGTATATATTCAGCCTGATATCGATGGTGATATTTTCACCGGTATGTTCGCAAAAGATGCCTGCCGGGGTCTGTCCGGCGGGGCCGTTTGTGCGGGGTAAAACGCTGCTTTGCCCGTCGCCCCAGTTGATGGTTAGTTCGCAGCGGTCGGCCGCACTTGGGGCAAATGTGTAGGTAGTGATGGTTACCTCATAAGTCAGGCCCGATAAATGACGGTAGGTGATCTCTCCGGCACGCTGATGGGTAGCATAGGATGAAATTCCGGCAACTGTCAGTAAAACAGTGATTAACAGAACTCTGAACCTGCTGTATATGGGATGACAAGAATTCATTGCTGAGTTTGGTGGCGCAATCGCCGTTTTGATTAGTCAAAAGTAACAAATTACCGGCAGATGCAGTTAATTTGCCGCAAAAACAATGCCGCGCACTATGCTGTTTTATCAAAATCACTGCCGTAAACAGAACCAGTCGGTGGCATGATTTAAATAAAATTAAAAATCAGCATAATTTCATGAAATCATAGAACATGACATGGGGTAAAAATGTTGATTTGAAAGGCTGATCTTTTTCTTGTCAGCCGATTAAAAATAGTCTGTATTCTTGGTATGAAGAGAATGGTTTAATGCTTAAATTTGTACATGGCCACAAAAGAAATAGGTTTACAGGAACCAAAATATGTAATCAACCCTGAGGAGGAGCGTAAGGAGATACTCAAGCGATATCGCAACCTGCTGAATGCCTGGGGTAAAGCCGGTGAAGGCAAGAACAAGCGGTTGGTGCGAAAGGCCTTCAACCTTGCGGTTACCGCCCATAAGGATATGCGCCGGAAAAGCGGTGAGCCCTATATTTATCACCCCCTGGAGGTTGCCCGAATTGTTGCCGGCGAAATTGGCCTGGGCGAGTCGTCCATTATTTGTGCATTGCTGCACGATGTGGTTGAAGATACCAACTACACCCTCGAAGATATCCGAAGGATGTTCGGCGATAAAATTGCCGAAATCATCAATGGCCTTACCAAAATCAAGGAGATATTCGACACCTCAACCGACTCATCGCAAGCCGAGAATTTCCGGAAGATTCTGCTCACCCTTTCGGATGATGTGAGGGTTATTCTGATTAAACTGGCCGACCGCCTGCACAATATGCGTACCCTCGATTCGATGCCTCCGGTAAAACAACTGAAAATCGCATCGGAAACCATATACCTCTTCGCGCCACTGGCCCACAGGCTTGGATTGTATGCCATAAAGAGCGAACTCGAAGACCTTGCATTAAAATATACCGAGCCTGAAATATACCAGACCATCGCTAAAAAGCTTGAAGATACTGCTGTTTCAAGGTCGAAGTTTATCAGCACATTTATCTATCCCATCAAAAAAGCGCTCTCGGAGCAGAACCTGAATTTTGAAATCATTGGCAGGGAAAAGTCAATCTATTCCATCTGGCAGAAGATGAAAACAAAAGATGTCACTTTTGAAGAGGTGTACGATCTTTTTGCGGTGCGGATTATTATTGACACCGACTATGAGAATGAGAAATACCTGTGCTGGCAGGCTTATTCCATCGTTACTGATTTTTACAGCCCCAAGCAAAACCGGCTGCGCGACTGGATCTCAAGCCCCAAGGCAAATGGTTATGAATCGCTGCATACCACAGTTATGAGCCATTCCGGACAGTGGGTCGAGGTTCAGATCCGCACCCGCCGTATGAACGAAATTGCCGAAAAAGGGTATGCTGCACACTGGAAATACAAGGAAAAAATCCATAATGAGAGTGGTATCGACCAGTGGCTTACCAAAATTAAGGATTTGTTGCAGGCCCCCGATCCCAATGCGCTGACCTTCCTTGATGAGTTTAAGCTAAACCTGTTTGCCGATGAAATCATGGTGTTTACACCCAAGGGTGAAGTAAAAACCCTGCCTTCGAAATCTACCGCACTTGACTTTGCCTATAACATTCACTCCGAAATCGGTAATCAGAGTATCGGAGCAAAGGTAAATCACCGCCTGGTGGCTTTGAACCATATACTTCAAAATGGCGATCAGGTAGAGATCATTACCTCAAAAAAACAGAAACCCCGGAAAGAGTGGCTTGAGTTTGTAGTAACGGCACGCGCCAGGTCATATATCAAGGATGCCCTGAAGGAGCAAAAGAAGAAACTCGCCGAAGAGGGGAAAGCTATGCTCGAAGGTTTTTTCAGGGAACTGAACATGAATCCCTCCAAAAATCTGGTGCTACGGCTGCAGGAGTGCAATAAAATAGGATCGGCCATTGATCTTTATCATAAAGTGGCGCAGGGCGAAATCGGACTTAAAGAGCTGAAGGAGTGCGTGCAGCAGCATGAAAAAGGAAACTGGCTTAATCTGATTACCCGTCCTTTCCAGAAAAGTAAACCGCAGGTTCCTCGACCCCTTCTTGACGATGTGAGGGAAAAGCTGAAAATGGACAGGGAACTCTATGTTGAAGATGATGTTTCCTACACCATATCCGATTGCTGCAATCCAATTCCGGGCGATGATATTATTGGTTTTAAAGCCAACGAACACAGTGTCTGGATCCACCGCACCAACTGCCCGGAAGCCATTCAACTGATGTCCAAGTTCGGAAACCGGATCCTAAGCACAAACTGGACCAGCCGCGAAGCTACCACTTTCATGGCTGGAATTCAGATGTCGGGATTTGATCACAAAGGGGTTATCAGTGAAATCACAAAGGTGATTACCGAAGAGATGGGTCTGAATATCAGATCGTTCCTGATACAATCAACCGGCGAGGTTTATGAAGCAAGCATCATTGTTCTGGTGTCTGATACCGAAATCCTGAACAGGCTGATTACACAGTTGAAAAAAATGGAAGGAACGGAAAATGTTACCAGAATAAAACCTCAGGCTTCACTGCGGAAATAGCGGAAAATAACCCTTTTAGAATCAGAATCAGACCGGGAAAGTCGCTGTAGCCC
>LUZO01000148.1 GCA_001603685.1 Bacteroidales bacterium Bact_23 | reverse complement strand
AGACGGTCTAGCGGATAGGGCCGGTCGATAGATCTATTGTCCATCCGCGATACAGAACTAAATAACCTTCTCGGTCTGCATGTTATTTAAATTCTTGTTCTGCTGACAAACTCCGCCGATACGCAGAAATGCAATTAATGTAGATGGAAATTAATATATACCCAAATATCTACTGATTTTATCCTATTTCTGTCTCCTCAAACCCGAATTTCGCGAGGGATATCTCTGGGGCGTGCCCCAAAACATGGAAGAAAAGTTGAATATCAGATCGGAGACCTCCTGAGATCCTGGAGAACGCTGATATAATATCAGGCCGAAGAGATCATCGAGATGCGAGGCCGATTCCCTCGGCTGGTGGCAGATACCATGACGGATCGTAGAGATGAGATCGGGGAGGCGCGGGCCTGCCCCTTCGTGGCCCGGGTCTGCCTGGGCGCCGGTTGCATGGCCTGGGACGAGCACGGCGCCGGAGGCGGGTGCAGGCTGATCCCACCGGAGAGGGCGGCGGCGAGCGCCTTCGACGAGAGGCTCGGGGAGGCGGCGCCCCTCCTCTACGCCTCCCTCCTCGACCTGGTCCGGGTGATGGAGGAGAGGGGGCGGGAGTGCGACGCCTGCGCCGACCTCTGGGACTACGCCGCGGAGGTGAGGAGGTCCTTCCTCGACGAGCTCGTCGAGGCGCAGCTGAAGGTGGGGTGAGGGGCGTAGGAGATGGGTGAGGAAAGGTGAAGATTAGAAGAGAAACATTCGAAGGATGGAAAATAACCCAACCAAAGAAAAGAACTCCCACCATATTATCTTTGGAGTCCTTAGAAACATGCCAGGTGTTACCAGAAAAAAGGAGGAAAAATTCATTTGATTTTATTGCTCAATTGAAAAATCTTTTGGAATAAGCCCTCCACAGTGAGCCCAATTGAGCATTATCCTGGTATATCCTATGGCGGTGATTTCTTTCCATTCGACTCCAAGCCTCTTCTTAAGCTCGTTGCTGATTTCTTTGAGAGTTACCCTTTTATTCTTGTATTCCTCAAGTATTTTAACAAACGTGGCAAAAGAATCCATTCTTAAGGCAGATTGAGCAAATATTTCAGGTCGTGATTCTGGCAAAAGCACAAAATTTGTTATTACATCATGCAAATAGATGCTCTTATTTCTACGTTCAATAAATCCGATGTTACCTAAGGTGTTAAGAGCTTTTTCGACTGTAGCGTCCGCGAATCCGCTAAAATCGGCTTTTTGGTTCTGCTCACTAGCTTCAACTAGCCTAATTGCAATCTGCTCGATGTAGGCATATCGAATCGAAGGAGTTATTCCGCCTCTTTTTTTGGCTAAAAGAGGGCGTTGATCTCGAACCTTTGTTGGGCCGGGTGTATAGCATGAAAGTGTATCCGTCTTGTTATCATATAAGCTTAAATCAGTAGCATCCATCCAATTTACGAGGATCTTGGCATATGTCAGCCATGTTTTCTTTGCGGCGGATATATATGGGCAAGAATCTTCTAATATCTTAGCAACATGGTCCATAGTTAATATCTTGTCATTGTTCAATATATTTAAAAGATTCCAAACTAGACGGTTACGCCGAAGTCTATCTTGCAGATGAATTCTTAAGTTCTCCTCAAAATTGTCCGTCTCAATATTTAGATTACTTGCTAATGAAATATCTCGGTTGTTGTCGATTTTTACAAGTCCAAGAAGTCTCATGTCTCGTAGAACATTATAAAACGAATTTTTTTGTAATTTGGCAATGTCCTGAAACTCAGATGCGGAGTATTTACGGTTTGTTTCAGCTAATAGTTTGGTCGCCTTCAATACACCTCCAACTTGCATTCTAAGCACGTAGTTTTCTTGGATAGGAATGTTGCCAGAAGCTAGATAATCGCGGAAAATGTCCCAGTAAATATCATATTTGTTACCAATCCTTACCAGCAATCGATGATGGACCAAACTCTGAATCACTTCGGACTTGAATTCTTCACTTAATTCTTGAACTCTAATTGGTGCTAATTTGGCTATTTGTCGTAGTGCATCCTCTTCTTCTGCAGATAAAACTTTGAGATCTTCTTGAAAAAGTTCTTCGATATTTAAGAGGCTGTTGGCTATGTCTGCTTGAGGAGTACCACTTTCGATTTGACCTTTCACATGAGCACAGAGTTTTTTCAACAGCCAAGGATAACCTTGTGAAAACTCGGATAAAAAGAATTTTAAGTCTTTCCTCAATTGAGTGTTGTTCAATTCTTTGCTAAGTTCTTTTAGGAGACTTTCGGTTTCAACATTAGTAAAAAGATTTAAGGTTATTCGTTTGCTCGAATCTGCAATGGCATCTCGTGTTTGATATGGAAAATCGCTAGCTAAACTAACAAGGTCTGATTTCCATGAAAATCCCAAAACTACATTAGTTCTAGCGTCCTGAACTTGTAAAAATAAATCCCTAATTCGCTTTAAAGCATCATGTAAATAAAAGAGATTTTCGAATTGATCAAGAAATATAAATATAATTTTGTTGTGTTTTTCAAGTATTTGACCTGCTGTAATAAGAGAATCTGCAGCACCTTCGAATCCTGTAATCGGTCTGTAACCCTCATCTTCATGTAGGAAATCATTAAGATCTGTCAACTTATTGAGAGCATGATCAACCGCACGTAGAATAAACTGGGACGAAGATGCAGAACGAGAGTCTATAGCAACGGCAAAATGTCCTCTTTCTCGAAGACGATCTACAACAGCAAGAGTCACTGAACTTTTTCCCCAGCCTGAATTGGCCTCAAACAATATGCCTCGTGATGAGGTTTCTTTATTTATTATGGCTTCAACAAAAGAATCCACATCGTCTAAAATGTTTTGTCTACCCACAAAATGCTCTGGTGATGCAGGAAATTGGTATTCAAAACACGCGGAACTCCCTTTGACCTCTACAATATCCTCTTTTTCTTGCTGAGCGCTCAAAGATTGCAGGTTAGTAGGATTATCGATATTAACTACTTCAAAATCATTAAGTTCTGGATATAGTTCATTTAAGTAGTCAAGAGTTGCTTTTTCTGATATTGCCCTTCCATCTTGGCTGAAAATAGCGATTCTACTTGCAGTTCCACGTCCTGACGGTATCACATACTGAGCCAAAAATATGCCCTTTTCGGTGTAAAGTAAGAGCCAATCACCAGGAATTCCAGCATGCATCGGAATATATTTCTTGATGGTTTCTGGTATTGCAATATTCTGAATCCGAAAGATCGCGTCCAACACACGTTCTTCTTCAAGAAGACTTACAGTAAAGCCCTTGGCGTTTTTTTCTATATTTTCTCTAAAAAAACCCTTAGCATGACTATTAATGCCTGGTAGTGCTATGAATAGGCCTTGACTTCGTTCATCATTTAACCAACGTGTCATATATTTACCGAAGAATGCTTGCAGAGCTGGGGCTGCGACTTCATTTTCATAGCATTTGCACTCAGCATAGAGTGGTGTATCCATTACAATAGATTTGCCTTCAATGTCGATTTCCATTCCGGCATAATTGACATTAGGAATTTTATCAATTTGATAACCTAATTGTCTAAGTACTTCCGACATCAACTTCTCAAATAATTTCCCTCGTGCTTGAGCTCTTGCTTGTGGAGAATCCCCTGCCGCCAATATTTTTAATTGACCCATCGTATAGCCTCACAAAATCCGAATTTTGCTTTTGCAGTTTACTCAACACCAATTTCCTAAGTTTTACGGTTCTTAACTTAAAGTTATTCCTGCTATACTTTCGACGTCTATGGTAAGCCATCAAATATCCCATCCAGAATATAAGAATAATTTGGATTCATAGACTGGCGGGCAAAGCGAATGATAGATCCGATCTTTTGTCTCTAGTTCAAACAAGTCTTATATGAGATCTCAACGCAATTCAGGGTGAGTTTGACAGATGTGGCTACAGTAAACTATCAGACCCAAGAGGAGCCCGCCAACATGATCTCACGACGAGCCGAGGAGATGACCCCCTTTTTGGTG
>LUZO01000147.1 GCA_001603685.1 Bacteroidales bacterium Bact_23 | reverse complement strand
CCGCCGGATAGTCCACTTCGAACCATGCTCCCCTGAAGGTAGCGGTTTGCGCCGACAGGCCGATCGCCAGTATTCCGGATAATATGGTTAATAACAGTTTCTTCATTCCTTTAAAAATATGGTTTGCAGGATGTTCAAAATGTAATTGTTCGGAATTTAACAGTCTGTTAATCACCCCAATACCTCAATTCATCAAGAACCGGCTCCATGTAGGTGTCATCCTGGGTAAGGCGCAGCCAGCCTACCAGCCCGAATGAGGTTCGTACCAGGTAATTCATCGGCATGGATGAGAAACCGTCTTCATCCACAGGCGTATCCGCTTCGCTGAGCAGTACCTCTATCTCATATCCTACGGGAACGGTTGCCACCACTTCGCCGCCGGTTTTCTGGCTGTAGAGCTTGATGCTTTTCAGCGATTTGCCTTTGAATCCGACGAAATAAAACGGTTGTTTCACCTCTTTCACGGCTTTCCCGTTAAAGGTCCATTTGCACCGCTCATTGAACATTTTATTGCTGTGGCCGGCCGTGTAAATTACTCCGGCAGAGTTGATGCACATTTCATCGGCAGGATAACCCCAGATGAGGTTGTTCTTTGAATCGGTGATGATAAATGCGGGGTCGTGACTTGGGCCGGGCGAAAACAGAATGTTTACGCTTCCCTTCATCGAGCTGTTTTTATATCTCCCCAGAAGCCAAAGCTCTTCCTCGTTGGCCGGATCGTAACAGACATCGCTTTTGGGCAAATCGTTGCGTGCTTTAAGAATCGGGGTAAACGACTCCTTCTCGTACCCGAACCGGGCAGTTTCATAATCCACATTCATGGTGTTAACCCAGATGTATTGCGGAAATGCAGCTTCGGCCTGAGCCAGGGCCGTCTGAACCGAAACGAGCAGTGCCGGCAGCAGCAGCAATCTTTTGAAAATGGTTCTCATCGTTGTTTTCATGTTCACCGGTTTTCTGAGGTTAATTGCATTGATTAAATATAATGGATGAATTTTCCCACTGCCTGGTTTCGTAATCCATGGAATAGAAGGTGATGCTCAGCGCCTCTTCGCCGTCTTCTTCGGTAAGTTCCCAGTCAAGACCGGTCCATTCCGATGCTTTTCCCACGGCAGGAGGGGTGCTCAGAAATTTCACCTTAAACCGGTTGTCCTGAATGGTTCCTTCAAAAAGAGCGGTTTCGGCGTTTTCATCGTCATCATAAAAATCTTCGAGCGATTTAACCGTTCCGCTTACCGAATTTCCGGGGCCAATATTCAGAATAACGGTGGTGGTGTAGTTTAAGCCAATGTTGAAAAAGCATTTTTCAGACACCTGTGTATCGGGCTCTTTTGCGGCACTGGCGCTGTCCGGTATTTGTCCGTTACAGGCCGAAAGCAGAAGCAGAGCAATGGCGATATTTATTAATTGTTTCATAAATTCTTATTGGTTAGGGTTAATCGCATTGGTTAAGAAGGAGTTGCCCGTTCCGGAGTTGTTTTGGAAACGGATTACTGCCACATTTCTGCTGTTACTTCGATAAAGGCGTTTTCAGGGATGTCTTCATCCAGATAAGGCTGCTGTTCCAGATACATGGTGATGGTTTTTCCGTTGCGCGGGAGGCGGTAGAGTACGGCGTATTCATTCTCCTCCCACACCCTCCGGGCAGCCTGCTGCTGTTGCTTGTTGAGCTTTCCGAAATCGATGAAGAGTTCGGGCCACAGGTCCTGATATCCGGCAAGGTTGGCATCGGTATGAAGGGTGAGCGTGCCGTTGCTGAAAGTATAGGTGCTGGCGATTTCTGTCTGGCAAAGCGGAACGCACGACTGGTAATTTACGGCAATCCACCACAGTTCGCCCTCCCTTTTAGCAAACATCTCCCAGCTTCCTTCATAAGCGCCGGAAATATTTAGGTAACGGTTTTTCACATCAAGTTCGCCTACGGTCATCTGATCCCACTCTCCGATCTTTTTGCCTTTCAGCATCTGCTTTCTGTCCGATGCCTGAATTTCAAAGCAATCCTGATCCGGGAGGAGCAGAAAAAGATCGCCGATATTTTCGGGCGATTCCTTGCCAATGAGGCGTTTCAGTTCGTCGGGGCTGTAGGTGGCGACAACTTCGCTGAACGGATTCTCCGATCCGGAATCGCTTTCGCCCGTTAAGTAGCTGATTTCCCCCTGCTGCAGCCGGTGCAGTTCAAGCCGGATATTTTTGGGAACAAAACCGCATGCATCACTGAAAGTTTCAATCTGCATCCTTCCCTCCGGGCCGATTTTGCATCGCATCACCGGGCTGCTGCAGTCGTTCCCGCTGCTCTTTCCGCCTTTCAATGAGGTGGATCCCATCAGGGATTCAAAGTAGAGTTCGAGCTCGTTTTCAGCGATAACCCGGAAACTGAAGTCCTCTTCAAAGGGGCCGCCGTTTGTGAAATAGATGCGGGCAGCCTCTCCGGCTTCAATAATCAGGTTGAAGTACTCACCGGTTTCTTCGTATGCATCGGCGTTGCACCATTCGCCTGCGAAGATTGCAGGAAGCGACTGATCGCCTTCGGCAGCGGTGCTCTGTTGTTTGGGGTTGCAGCCCATCAGGCATAAAACAGCGGACAAAGTCAGCAATATATTTTTCATTTAATTTTAATTATTTGATTTTCAATGGTTTTTATTACGGTATATATTGCTCTTCAAGCCGAACAATCTGCGAGTCCTGAATGTAAGCGATGAAAGGTACGAGATGGAAACCTTCCCTGTTTAGTTCGAAATACTCAACGAACGGTGCAATCCTTCCGATTTCGATGGTGTGCATTCCCTCTTCATCGCTGTACTCGTAAACCGAGCCGGTGAACAGGTCGGGTACCATAAAAGTCGCCCTGCCGGAAGAAACTTCCTGATAATAAAAGCTTTCGGGAAGCCAGTAGGTGGTATCACCGTTTTCATCAATATCCATGGCTGCATCGCCGGCCTTTTTTGCCTCTTCTATTGCCGCGTCGCCTTCCAGAAGGCGGAGAGGGGTAATTTCCAGAAAATAATTGCCGTCTTTTTCGATCAGCTCATTTACATAGCAATACATCTTTTCCGGTTTTGCCTCCTCCTGCATTGCCGGGGTTTTCGACTGATTACAGGCGAACAGCATTGCTGCAAACAGAAGCGGAAATACTCTTTTTGGAAGCATGATTCAGTTTTTAGCAGTTTTGGGGTTTTGCATCAATTATATCCAATGTGGTCGAGCAGGAAAGGTGCGTCTTCCTTCAGCTCCTCCGGATTGAGGAATGACAGGGCCATATAGAAGCTCTGCAGGTTCATGATGAAGTTCTCGTCCGAATCGTCATCAATGTTTTCGAGAACGCTTTCGAGTTTCTCAGCTATCGAGAGCGGATCGATCGGGGCGTTGACATAGGTGCTGGAGGCAATCATGCGACATTCGGCCGCATCTTCTTCGCCCAGCTCTTCCAACTGCCTGATTGCGGGAATAAGCTTGCCGAATATTCTTTTCCGGCCTTCGTCAAGTTCATTTTTCAGTTCGTCGTTAATGGTAAATGAATTACCGACAAGGCCATAGAAGAAAGTGGTAGCTTCTGCCAGGTGATTGCCCAGAATTGAGCCTAATTCGTTTGGTGTCATGATTTTAATTTTTTAATTGTGGTTATGGTTCAACTTTTTCCGGGATTTCCGGTTTGTAATCTTTGCATAAAAGCATTGCGTAATTTGGGTTGAAAGAGGGATGGTGTATCAGATGCACCATCCCTCAATCCGGTCCGCTGATTATTTTATACCGTATTCCTCCATTTTTTCAGGAAAGTCGTTTCTAACTTTCTCAAAGTCAATGACAAGTCCCAGTACATTCACTCTCGTGATTTCGTTGTAATCAATTGCAACGCCTTCGCCGGTAAATTCCTCGAAACGGCTATCCAGTTTGTTCTGAATCTCTTGTCTTTCGCCCATCCCATCGTTGGCAGCACATGCCAGCAAATACTGGAATTTGGTTTCAGGATCTTTTTTGTCGAGTGATTCGCCGTATTTATACATTTCAGCCAGTGCCTCGTTGTAGGCTGCCCTGTATTTTGCTGCAAACTCTTCATTTACTTCCGGATAGGCGTCCAGCAGGCCATCGAGTGTTCTGTAAACGCTTAAATGGATGTTCTTTACATCTTCAGCAAAGGCTTCCGGATCAAGTTTGTCAATTTGTTCCACAGTTTTAGATTTTACAGTTCCGTTTTTTTTGTCGCCGCCCGAACATGAAATCATCAGGGCTAAAGTGCACATCAGCGCGGTAATCGTCAGTAGTTTTTTCATGTTTTTTTGTTTTTAGGTTTTGTAAATTGAGATGTTGAAGGTTAGTATTTGGGTTTATCTGATTAATTCAACACGCTTTTCGAAACGGTAACTGGGGATGGTTTGCAACTCTTTCAGATATTCAATCATGCTGTCGGCGGCTACACGGAACAGCCCTGTGCCCGGGTCTTCGTGTTCGTATTTGTAAACGGAAGCCATATAGCCGTTCATGGATACGGAATACTTTTTTGACATATCCAGTGGCATGCCCTTTTCGGTAAACAGGATGATGTCCTTAACTTCGTTATTCTCATCGAGCAGATAGAGTGACCTCATACCTGACGGGTAGATGGGAAGATATTCGTCGAATTTGTAGGCCTGGGTCAGCAATGCCTTGATTTCTCTGCCGCTGAGTTTAAATACCACGATTTCGTTTCCAAAGGGATCCATAGAGTAAACATCCATTACCGTTACGGCCCCTTTTGCCAGATGATCGATGCGTACTCCACCAGGATTGATCAGGGCGATGTCGGTGCCGGTTGAGGCGCGCAGTGCATCAATCATCAGGAATCCAACCTCTTCATACGATTTGAAATCGTCGGTGGCGGTAGCAATTTTCTCTTTCAGGGAAGGGGCATCGTTGTATTTATTAACCATCTCTCTTATGTCGGCACGCTCTTTCCCTTTGTTGCCAACGGTAAGCAGTTGCATCGATTTTTCGATTTTACCGTTTGGCTGTACCGTGAGTTTGATCAGGGTGGCATATTTCAGCTTTCGTTCGGCCTGGGTAATCAGTATTCCGTTGTGAATCTGCTCTTTATCAACTTTAGTGTGAGAGTGGCCGCCGATTATCAGGTCAACCTTGCCTGCAGGCAGTTGTCCGGTAAGTTTCACATCGTTTTCGAAACCCATGTGGTTCAGGAACACCAGTACATCGCTTTTATCCTTTAAAAACAGGTATTCGCCTGCGGTTTTGTAAGGGTCGTTGAATGTAAATTCTTTCACATTGTCGGGATGCGAATCGGGGATACCGCCATCGTTCAGGTCGAGCAGCGACACAAAGGTGATGTTCAGCCCGTTGGCCATTTTAAACGATTTGTATGGTTTTATCGGGTATTTCCCGGCGTCTTTGGTCTTAATGTTGGCGCAGATAAATTCAAACCCGGCTTTTTTCAGGTTATTGGCCAGCCCTTCCGGTTTAGAGTCGAACTCATGGTTTCCAATGGCCGAAAGGTCAAATTTCATCGCATTCATCAGCTCGATCATGGGCAGCCCTTTTTCAGGATACTGATCGTTTACGGGATTTCCCGTCTGATTGTCGCCGCCTGAAATCAGCAGCAGATCAGGATAAATTGCCCGAAGACTGTCAACCATAAATCCGAAGCGGGGAAAGTTGTCGATGGCGGCATGCATATCATTCACCGCGAGTATCTCAATGGTGCGGGCAGCATCTTTCTGCGCATGGGCAGGTGCAATGCCGCAGCCGCTTACGATGAGTCCGAGCAATAGCAGGCGGCCAATTCTTTTTCGAAGGGTAGTTGAGTTCTGTTTTTTCATTGATTGTTTTTTTTGATGATTAAACGGCTTCCTTCCGACAGCGCTCCGTCAGGTGCAACCGTATTGCCATACCTGTCCTCCACTTTGGGGAGGGTTTTGGGAAGGGCCTTTTTATGATGCACGAAATACATCCGTATAGCGTCGGCCACTTTTGCGCCCCGGAATATTTCCAGTTCTGTTCGGTTTACAATAACTTTCATGGGTGTATGGATTGCCGGGATGTTTTACTTTAAAGCGATTTTGTAACCTGAAATATGTTTACAATCTTTATTTTATCTTTTCCGGTCTGTTTTACCCAGACACGGCCGATGCCCTTGTCGTATTTCACCACTTCGTAGCCATCCTGGAATTCGTCAACGAACACAACACTTACCGCATCGCCTTTCCTGAAATCGGGCGACAGCGGAAGCAGTTTGCATTCGCTGCGGCCGACCGAAATGATGTGTGAGGCGAAAACAGATGCAATTACCCGGTCGGTTGTGGCATTGATGAGTTTGGCAGGTTTCCATTTTGAGCCGCTTCTGATGGCAATCGGCATACCGGGATTCCACTCGCCGTCGGTTAATTTTACAAAGGTGTTTGGTTTCAGTACTTCACCGGAGTTTTCATTAGCAAAACCGGGATTCTCCTTATCATCAGAATAATCGAGGTCCAGATAATCCACCGCCGGAGTTCCGGGATTTTTGGCATCGGTAACAATGGCACGCTGCATTCCCGAACCGCTCTGCCACCAGGTGAGCAGGATATCACCTTTTTTTGCAGTCTGGCCAGTAGGGATGGGAATAATCAGCGAATTGGGCATCACCCTTCTGTCGAGTTTGCTGTAGGTTTCGCCCGCCGAATCAATGGTAGCCGAATAGAATATGAGGGCCTGATCGGTTAGGTCGCCGCCTTTATCCAGGGTAGTATGATAAAAGGTGTAGGGCGATATGGCCCACTGTCCGTTTTCAAACCTGGCGCCGGTGCTTAGTGGGAAGTCCCATGGAAACGGGTTTGACTCCGGAGTGGCTGCCACAGCTTCATTTCCGGCCATTTCAGTTAAACCGGCCGCTTCCGTAATGGAGTCGTTTCCGGAAATTTCCTGTGTTGCCGGATTGTTCTGACAGGCGGCAGAAAAAATCAGTGCAGCAAAGGAGTAACAGATTAGTTTTTTCATTCGGGTGTTATTTATAGTTTATTGCAGATTGATTGTGCGTTAAAATCTTGTTGAAGCACCTCCGCCTCCGCTCGATCCGCCGCCCCATGATCCGCCGCTGCTGCTGTCGGACCTGACGGTAGTTCCTGATGAGGAAGAAGAGGTGGTGTTTGGTTTCACATAAGCGTAGGGGATCAGTTCATGGTGGGTAAATCCGCATTTTGAACATACAAATTTGTATTCCTTCATACCGTCCTGGCCGGGGATGGCCTGCTGTTTTACAACCGGCTCTCCCGTAACTTTTACCGTGCCTTTTTCGCGGCACTTTTCGCAATCGATGGCCGGTTTTCCGGTTTCTTTGGCTATCTCCTTGTAAATAAAATATATGATAAACTGTGGAAGAAACAGGATGGCAGCCACGCAACCTGCTCCTTTTAAGGAGTCGTAGTTGACAGCAGCCTTATACGGGGATTCGCTGGAGGCAACCTTCGATTTTCTGCTCGCATCAATGGCCACAATGATAATGAGTCCTGCAACCAGATAGATGATTACCGGCCAGTAGTTGCGTTTTTTGGGTGCAGGCTCTTCAAGCCCCGAGGTGCCTTCGATTACCTTACTGATTTCCTTAACGCCTGCGATAAGCCCTTTGCCATATTCACCGTCTTTCAGCCAAGGAACCATCTCATTGGTCTGAATCAGTTTGCTGATTCCATCGGTAAGTACCTGCTCGGTTCCCTTGCCGGTTTCGAACACGATTTCTCTCTCTCCTTCGTTGGTTATCAGGAGAATGAGGAGACCGTTGTTCAGTTCGTTATCGCCCAGCCCCCAGCGGTTGAAGAGCTTATTGGCAAATTCCCTGGCTGAGCCGTATTCATCCATTTCGATGGAGGGCAGTACCACAACGGCGGTTTCAATATTCAACGAATCGCGCAGGGCGCCCAGCAGGGAGTTCAGTTCAAAATATTCATCGTCATCCAGTAACTTGTTGGGGTCGGTAATGTAGGCCGAAGCATCTCTCAACCGAACATTGGGAACCGTTTCAACGGTATATTTCTGTGCCAGGACATAAATTACGGGAACAAGCAGCAGCAGATAAATGATTGCTACCGTAACAATTCGTTTTGATTTCATAGTGGTGTACAGTATTTGAAATTTCTCTGACATGCCCATCAGATTTTGGGGGCTTTATCATCGCCCTTATGTGTTTCGAAATAGTTAATCTTTTTAAATCCGAAGATTCCGGCAACTACATTTTTCGGGAATCGCCGTATGTAGGCATTGTACTCGTTCACCCGCTCGTTGAACTCAGACCTCTTCAGCAGGATGCGGTTTTCGGTTCCTTCAAGCTGGCCCTGCAGCATAATGTAGTTGTCATTGGCTTTCAGGTCAGGGTAGGCTTCTACCACTGCCATCAGCCTCGACAGCCCCTGTGTAACTTCGCCCTGTACCTGCTCGAACTGCCGGATGGCTTCGGTATTGGTCAGGTCATCCGCTTTCAGGTTCACCTGCGTAGCTTTGGAGCGGGCCTCGATGACCTGCTCGAAGGTTGACTGCTCGTGTGCAGCATACCCTTTGGCAGTCTCCACCAGGTTTGGAATCAGGTCGGCTCTGCGCTGATACTGGTTTTCAACCTCAGCCCATGCTTTTTTTACTTTTTCTTCGCGCTTCACCATTTTGTTGTAGCTGCTCCACAGGTAAGTAACCAGCAGAAGCAGGGCTAAAAAGGTAAAGAACCATATTACAATTCGTTTGCTCATTTCAGGTTTGGGGTTTGATATGTTCCTTATTTTAAGGTTGTGGTTTCCTGATCCGGCTTTGGGGCTACTGTGCCGGCATTTGCACCTTTGTCCTTACAGCCTGCTGAAGTAATGAAAAGGATAAGGAGCGTTGCACTCCTTACCCTTTTCAAACAGGTTTACAACAGCATTTTTAAAATCAGGATTATCGCAATAATGGCAGCAATCAGCATTACGATCTTTGTGGTGCTCTTCGGGTATTCGCCGATCACCTGGCCGGTTCTCCCGTTGATTACAAACTGGTAAAGCTTATTGTTGAATCGGAAAGCACTGATCCATACAGGCAACAACAGCAGTTTGAATTTCAGATCGTTAAACTGAGTGTTCTGGTAGCGGATACGCTGGTCGTCACCGCCTATATCCACACGGATTGAGTCTTCGATAACGCCTTTCATCTTTTCTTTGGCGTCGTCAACGGCATCTCTGAAATCGCGCTGATATATTTCAGTGATAAAACCTGCCAGAAACTCCTTCCGGTAAGCTACACTATTCATCATATCCCAGTTTGTAAGCCGGTTTATGATGGCAGGGGGCAGGCTTTTTGAACCCGGTACCACAATATCGTCGAACGCCACTTCCACAACTCCTTCGGCTTTGTACCAGTCGGTAACTGTGCGTTCAACGGTTTCGCCCTTGCTGTTGGTGCTTTCCACCGTTCTGTTTTCGCCTCTTTCGCCTGAATATTCGGTCCGGGTATTGGAGTCGTAGGTCCAGAAGGGCAGATAAACTCCTTTGAAGGACTCGGTTTGTACAACACTTTTCTTCAGCTTATCCGGGATAAACCACTTTTTGCCAAGCCATTTTCTGAAATTTTCCTTGCTCTGTTTATCGGTTATTTTAAACGGGAGCAGGTATTCGGGCTGCCAGAATTTCCGGATGTGCGCCTCTTCCATAATCAGCGGAGTTCCACAAAAGGCGCATTTTGCACCCGCGGTGTTATCCGGCAGTGTAGTATTGGCTCCACATTGCCTGCATTTGATTTCTGCAGCCTCAATAATTTCATCAACAGCGCTTTCGTCAGCCCGGTTCTTCCAGTGGACAAAGTCGTTTTCCTGAATTTCGGCGGCTGTTTTATCCAACTCGGTAATTGCACCGCAATACAGGCACTTAAGGTTCTGTTCGGCGGGGGAGTATTGCGTAATCCCTCCGCATGAAGAACATTTGGTCTGCATGGCATCGGTTATCGGCTGGGTGTTGGTTTCAATTTCCATGGTATTCATTGGTTTTTGTTAAGCGAATTATCCGGATTCGGGAATGCATTAAATTTCTGTATCAAATCTGTTAGCAGTCGGCTCACTTCCCTGAAGTGCCAGAATCAGAAACCAGATGCTCCCCAAAACAGGAATCAGATTAATCAGAACCCATCCGCCGCCTTTCCCGATGTCGTGCATTCGGCGGACACTAAGGGCAAGCGTCGGGATAAACATGGTAAGAGGGAACAGAATGGAGACAATCATAAAGATAAACCCAAGTATCTTTATCCCTCCAACTGCTTTGAGTATGATGGAAAGAATCAGATTGATGATGATAAATACGAGCAGAAACTGCCAGAATTCGGCTTTTCCCGAACGGCCCTTAAACAAGGCGTATTTATTTGCTATTATGTTCGTATAATTATCTACCATTTCGTTCATAGCTTTGGTTTTTATGGGTTCTGAAATCGTCCTGCCATAACAGGCGGGAACTACTTGCCGGGTTTCTGGGCTCCGTAATTGTCAATGGCTCCGAAAAGCTGGATTGCCTTTTTCAGCGGATAGCGGTTCATATACATTGACACCGTGTAGCTGGATGTACCCCTCTGATTCATTCCCAGCGCGGAGCGCATCACATTTTCAGATGAATTGGGATTGTGTTTCATTGAAGAGGTTCCGTCCATGCTCAGGAAACCTTTCAGGTAGGCAGCATCAACCGCTGCAGCCAGTTTTTTGGCTTCATCCTCAGTAACCTCATGGTTGCCTTCGTATTTTATCAGCTGATCAACATCCTCGAACTGGCTGACAAAAATTCTCATGAATTTTCCGCCGCCGGAGGGGAGGGTAAGGTCGGCTTCGATGTTGCTGAAGAAGAGGTTGTCCCATGCAGAGGTCTTGCGTGCGGCTTCCTTGCTTTTGTCAGCGTCAACATAAGTGCGGTCGAGTGCGGCGAAATCGGCACATCCGAAAATGTTGTTGTACACATTGGCATCAATTCCGGTCATGAAACGGAAGCCGTAGCCCATATCCTTGCCGTCGGGCATGGGGTCGCGCCTCCATACAAACAGCACGGTATTGTTGTGGAAATCAACGGTGGCTTCGCCGGGAGTTTTGTTCATGCTCCTGACTTCGCAGGCTGCCATTCGGCTTGCCAGAAAGATGTTGTTGTAGATGTCGAAGTGTCCGCCAATGTTGCCCATCTGAATTCCGAAATGGCTTCCGTTTAGCAGAACGCAGTTTCTGATGGTTACCTGTCCTTCAACATCGCCGTGAATCAACTGGTTTGAAACCGATTTCCTGTCCATCATCTTGGGAGCGCCCGATGACTGGAATCCCGGAGGATCGAGCCTGCCGGATTCGCAACCTTCGGGAGTGCCTGATTTCGGATTCTTGGGATCGGGCAGGAAGTAGCAGTTCTGCTCTCCCTTGTCGAGGATGAAGCCGTCAATCAGCACAACGCCTTTGCGGTTTCCCTTCACATAAATGTCAAGCAGGCCGTAGTTGGCGTTGGTGCCGCCGGCTGCTGCTCCGGGAATAATGGTGGTGAGGTTAACCGACGGGTCGCGGTGCGAGAAATCGGAGGTGTAACCGCCAATAATTGAGATATATTTCTTGATTGAGATGTATCCGGCATTCAGTTTGCCTTCGTAATTGCCTTCGGCAACATGGATTACGGCACCTTCGGGCGCATCGTCAACCGCTTTCTGGAGGTCTTTCAGCGGAGAGCCCTTGCTGCCGTCGTTGCGGTTGCTGCCGGTGTTGGCCGATACATAAATGCTTTTTGTGCCGGTAGGAATGTCAATGCCTGTAGATTTCTTTAAAGCTCCGCCCGATGATTTTTCATCAGATGAATTTTCTGTTTGCGAAGATTGTTTTAGCTGTTTCAGTTTTTTCAGGTCAACCTGCGAAAAGGATGACATCGTAAAAGTAATGAGCAGCGCGATGAGTAAAATGGTTTTTGTTTTCATAATGTGGTTTTTAGGTTTTTTTATCGGCAGACTTTCATCTGCTTTTGGTTAGGAAATTTTTTAATCGAAGCTTTTCAAAAATCACGGTTTATAGTTGACTGTCATGTTGGTAAGGCCAATTCCGCGCGATTGCGTTTTGCCATAGGTACTGCCGTTGTACATCTGCTTGAAGCCGATGTCAACCATACGGTAGGCGCCGTCAGTCATCTTGAAGATGATGTAGGCAGTATGGAAACGGTCGATGATGTTTCCAAAGGCATCGCGATCATAGGCCCAGTCGGCGGTTTTGATGATGGCTTTTACAGGTATGCGGCCATCGTCGAACAAGGTTTTGGAAATGTTAATCATTTCGGCTTCCAGCTTCTGATCTCTGGTAGCCGGTTCAGGAATTCCACCCAGGTCGCCCAGATCCCTGAGGATTTCACTGGTGACTCCTAACCACTCATCTTTTTCTACCTTTCTCCATTTCGGGAAATCGGCAGAAAGCTGTTCGTATCTGGATACTATCGACTTATATTCCTCGTCTTCAACCTTACCCTTGTGGTTTTTCATGTCTTCGTAAGCGAGGTCAATCATGTATGAGTAATAGGTAGCCAAAGGGTCTCTTCATACTTATACTCATCGGCGGCCATAGCCATTAAGTTAACCAACGAGTTTTTTACCGCATCGAACTTTATATTTTCGCGATACAGCTTCAGCAGGCGTGCCTCTTCCTCCTTCCAGCTGTTTACGCGCTCTTCCTGTGTAAATACGGCTGCACCCCTTTCAAGATAGGCATCGTGGTAACCATAACCCAGGCTCACATTCTTTTTTTGTTTATCCATGCCGAAGCCCAATTTCGGAACGCCGTTTTCTTCTATCACTTGCACCATTATAGTGTTCACTTGTTTGTAGTCGATGTTCAGGGTTCCGCCGGCCATTGCTTTCAGAACGGTTCTTCCCTCGAGCAGCATCGAATAAAGATCGGCCGGAAATGCCCTGTAGGCAGCAAAGCACATGTTGATGGCGTTTTCGCTGGGCAATACATACATTCCCGCCTCTTCATATTTTAAAACACACGGCAAGGATTCCGGACCTGCCGCCATCATTCGCGCATTCATAATTCTTGTCACACTGAGGTATTTGTAAGAAGCATACACCCCGTTGTAGAACAATTCCGGACTGTCTGTATCTCTGTTCAGGTACACATTGTGATCAATGGTTTCATAAGAAGCTTTCAGCTTGCTTAGCGAAACACGCAGATAGGGGTCTGCGTCGATGGGACTATTGCTGAGTTTTTCAGCAATGGAGGATTTTTTCGGCACCTCGGTGTTGCCCGGCTGCGATTCTGCCGGGGTGTTGTCCGATTGCTCTGAGGTCTCTTTTTTCTTTGAAGCCTCTTTTTTTGCAGCATCTTTGGCTTTATTGACAATGTTCCCCAGTTGAGCGTGTGCCGGAAATGCCAGACCGACAAGCAGAAGAGCGATGACAATACTTGATTTGGTGGATTTCATAACAATTGATTTTTTAGAATTTTAAGTATTGCGTTTTTTCGAAAATGTAAAGCTCAGATTGATTAAAGTGGTGGTGGAACGGCTCCAAACAGTTGTGTAAGTGCCGGAATGGTATTTGCTGCAGCCCATGCCGGCATTCCTGCCGTCCATACCAGGGTGTCGGGGGTTATTTGCCCCTGCTGAATCATCTGCTGAATCTGCGGCAGTTGGAAAGGCCCCTGCTGAACTCCGCCGATGGCTACATGATAGGTAATCTGGGGAGGCATCGGAAGGGGTGTGCCCTGCATCGGAGGCTGTTGTCCGCCCTGAAACTGTCCGGCCTGCGGATTCATCATCTGCCCGGCCATCTGTCCGGCCATTGCCAGTCCGATTCCGGCTCCCATGGCGTCGCCGGCCAGGTTTCCGCCTCCGGCGGGGTTGTTGGCGGCATCCTTCAGCGAATCGGCAAACTGCATCTGGGTATAGGCGGTCATATTGCCGATTACCCCCATGCTGGTGCGGCGGTCGAGTGCCTTTTCAACCTCTTCGGGAAGCGATATGTTCTCAACCAGGAACTTGGTAATCTCAATGCCAAGCTCCGAAAAGTCGTTTTTCAGAGAGGTAAACAATCCCTGCGAAAACTCATTCAGATTGGCGGCCAGATCAAGAGCGGCAATTTTCGATTCGCCAAGGTAATCGGTAAACTTGGTGATGATGAAATTGCGCAGCTGCTCCGTAATGCCTTCGGTGGTGAAGTTGCCGTCAGTTCCTGCAACATTGCGGATAAATTTGGTGGGATCCGGCTCAATTTTAAAGCAATACGAACCGAAAGCCCTCATGCGGATGGGACCGAACTCGGGGTCGCGCATCATAATCGGGTTTGCAGTGCCCCAGCGCAGGTTCAGAAACTGCTTGGTATTCACGAAATAGACATCAACCTTAAAAGGCGAGTTGAAACCGTACTTCCATCCTTTAATGGTGGTAAGAATGGGCATGTTGTTGGTGGTCAGCTCATAACGCCCCGGCTGGTAAATGTCGGCAAACTGTCCTTCATTAACCAGCACGGCAACCTGCGTTTCGCGTACCGTTAACTGGGCGCCGTTTTTGATCTCCGCATTGTAGCGCGGGAAGCGCCAGATCATGGTATCGCTGGTGTCGTCGGTCCATTCAATGATGTCTATAAATTCACTGAATGCCTTCTCTTTGATTTTGTTGAATATTCCCATAATGTGCCTGGTTTTGGTTTGTTGTTTAAGTTGTTTTAAAATTTGCTTTTTATCTGCCTTTCTTTGTCTTTCATCAGAAAGTTGTGATACCTGTTTTGATATTGAATTGTTTTCGATGCAAATTTGATGCGTTATTAAGGAAAAGTGTTAGGAGATTTGGAGCAAAAAACTGCAGTATCGGAGCAAAAAGAAATGTATAATTAGCATTATTTGAGCATATACCAAATCTAACTAACAGATTAACAGAGAAATAAAAATGCTAATTGCCCGGGAAGATATTTTGGCGCTCTGCCGACTATCAGGTATAAAAATCTTTCTGTTAAAGCAAAGATAATCTGAGCTAATTGAATTTCTTTAAAAAGTCAGGTCTGAAAAACTGCTCTGTTTAAGGCGCTTTTTTATGCAAAAACGATACCGGAGGAAACTGAAAAACCCGGAGCCGGGAGCCGTTGAATTTCGTCGGATTGAAACAAACACCAAATCGGGGTAAACCCATATTAAATCAAGTAGCTTGATTTTGCAAATCTCTTGTGATTGATTTGGGTTGAATGAGATCCGTTTTTGATTGTCCTGGAAGAGATGTGTGCGGCAATCAGGAAAAAGCCCTGCAAGGGGAGAGCATGCTCTCCTGATGCTGTTGTTTTTCGAGCAGCTAATTGAGTACCGGGTTCTTCCGGAACTGAGTAGGGGTGATGTTGTAAATTTGCCTGAAGATTCTGCTGAAGTAGTTTGAGTCCTCAAATCCGCAAAGCATGGCGATCTCGCCAATGGGCCGCTCGTCGGTAGCCAGCATGCGCCGTGCTTTTCCGAGCCGGATATGCAGGATAAAGACAGAGATGCTGTATCCGGTAATTTGCTTTACCTTGCGGTTTAGCTGCGAGCGGCTCATGCACATGATGTCGGCTACCGCATCGGCATTCAGTTCTTTGTCGGCGATGCGCTCGTGCACCGTTGCCACAATCCGGTTCAGAAATTCACGGTCGGCGGGCGAAAGTTCGATGTTGGCCGGCGCCCCTTCAATCAAGGCTTTCGAATATTTTTCGCGCAGCAACTGACGCTGTTCCAGCAGCTTATCCACGCGGATATTCAGTTCGGCAGTGCTGAAGGGCTTGTGCATATAGGCGTCGGCGCCTGCTTCCAGCGCCCTGTTCCTGTCATCGTCGGTGGTTTTGGCAGTAATGATGATAATGGGGATGTGGTTCAGAATTTCGTTGCTTCTGATTGCCTTGCAAAGGGCATATCCGTCCATTACCGGCATCATCAGGTCGGTAATAATCAGATCAGGCATAAAATCTTTTGCCTTGCTGATTCCCTCCTCACCGTTGGAGGCAAACCGTACTGAATATTTATCCTCAAGCAGCGACCCGATATAATGCTGGATATAGGCGTTGTCTTCAACAATCAGAATGGAGGGTTTGCCATTTTCACCGCCGGTGGCTTCGTCCGCATCGTTCTTCGCACTATCGGGAACTTCAGGAGCTTCTAAGATGTTAACCGGCAGGGGAGGCGGCTCTTTCCGTTCGGTAACATCCCATTTCTCGTTTACTTCAAATTTCTGCTTCAGCGGAATGGTGAGGATAAACTCAGCTCCGCCTTCGGCGCGGTTTTGTACCCTGATATCCCCGTTCATTACCTCTGTAAGCCTTTTTACAAGGGCAAGTCCGATGCCGGTGCCGGCTTCGGTTGCGCCTCTGTTCACGCCCTGATAAAATTCTTCGAAAATATGAGGCAGGTCGGAGGGGTTAATCCCCGGTCCGGAGTCGGATACGGTAAATTTAACGGAGTCCTTGTTCTGAAAGGCCGAAATGATGATTTTTCCGCCCCTCGGAGTATATTTCAGTGCATTCGACAGCAGATTGACAATGATTTTGTCGAAATATTTGGGTATGAAATCAAAATAAATGCTGCGCTCTTCATTTGCAAAAATCAGATCCACCCCTTTTGAAGAGGCATAGGTGCGGAACGATTCAAGAATCATTTCGATATAGGCAATTCCATTGCCATGTGCCCATGTCGATTTTTCGTTGAGCGATTTCACTTTTGCCATATCCAGCAGTTGATTCACCAGATTCAGCAATATATTACTCTGATAAACAATGCCTTTTGCGTCGGCTGAATCGCTGTTCGAACGGTTTCTGATGCGTTCGGCCAGTCCCAGAATCACGGTAAGGGGAGTTCTGAATTCGTGGGTGATGCCGGTAAAGAAGTCGGTTCTGGTTTTTTCGAGCTGCCGCAGCATGCGGTTGCTGCGTGTGCGCTGCAGATAGGCGTAGTAGAGCAATCCGGTAATGGTGAAGCCTCCAAGGCTGGCCAGCAGCATAATGTGTATCATTAGCTGCCTGCGCTCGTGCCTTGCCTGATTTTCGGCTTCGAGCTGCTGAATGCTGCGGTCGTATTTTTTTCGTTCGTAGTTTACCCGAATGTCGAAGAACTGGCTGTTTTTCTTTATTCCCTGAACGCTGTCCTGCATGGCAACCCCCAGTTTGTAATAGGATAGGGCAGATTGATAATTTCCGTGATTCAGGAAAAAGTTGTGTTTCAGGTTATAGATTTTCGACAGATGCTCGGGCGATTTGATGTCATTGGAAGTGTTTTCGGCCAGGCCGATGTATTTGTTGAATTTCTCCGTATTGTCCATCAGAAGGTGAATCTCGGCAATGGAAATGCATGCTTCGAGCCAGTGCCACCTGTCTGATATGTTCTCCATCAGTTCAAATGCTTTTTTATATTCATTCTTTGCCAGGTCGTATTTCTTTTCATTTTTATACAAATCACCGAAGTGGATATAGCACAATCCGATTCCCATATCCGATTTTGCCAGTCGGTTCTGCTCCAGCGAGTATTGATAATAGATCCGGGCCGAATCGTAATTGCCCGCCTGCTCGTAGATGCTTCCGATATTGGCATAATTGATGGCCTGGCCGATGTTACTGTTCAAAGTAATCTCATCTTTCAGCGCCTCGAAGAAATACTCCTTTGCATCGTCGAAATGGCCCAGGGTAAGGTTGATATTGCCAATCCCGTTAAGGGAGATAACCCGGTTCTTCATGCCGCGCGGAGTTTTCAGGCCCGAATAATCTTCCGCAATTTCGAGCGCACGGTAATGATAGTCTGAAGCTTCAGAGAGCGCACCTATCCTTCTGAAATCGGTGCCGATATTGTTCAGCGCCTGCACAATCTCAATGGTGTCGTTCACCCGGAGCGCATATCTGTGCTCCTCCTGGTGATTGGCGATGGCCAGCGAATAACGGGCATTTTCGCGATGAAAATTGCCGAGAAACCGGTAGGTAAGCATAGTACCGGTCGGGTTATCATCTTTAATATATTGATCGAGAAGAATGTTCAGCGAGTCTTCGTCTTTACGCAAACGATAAAGACGGTCTGAAATCTGCTCTTTGTCTATGACGGGGGCAACTTCCTTTTTGCATGAGGTGCAAGCCTGATAGAAAGGAGCCGCTGCAAGAAGTACAGCGATGAATAAAAAGCCGGAAATTCTTTCTTTTATCAGAATCTTGATTTTGTGAGTCATAGTTCAGTAGCCGAGTTTTCCGGTTAGTTAATACATGCATTATTTCTATGAATGTAAAAATCGCATACAAGTAATGCCCGTACCTAAGCAAAAATACAAAAAACAAGGTAATCTGCCGGCATTTGATGAAAAAATAAAAAAAAGTTTGAATTTCCGCCTTTGAAAACACTGCGGCCCATTGTGCTTAAAGCCCCGATTTTTCCGATTTTTAAAGCTAAATTG
>LUZO01000146.1 GCA_001603685.1 Bacteroidales bacterium Bact_23 | reverse complement strand
GGATTATTTATACTAAAATATTTGAATAACTAAAAATATTGAGTAAATTTGCTCAATACACTGAGTAAATTTATTTTTATGTTTGAACGCCCACATTTAAAGCCTTTTAGAGAAAGGATTGAAGAGCCCAGAAGGTTTATCCAGGTGGTTTTAGGGCCTCGTCAGGTGGGGAAAACCACTATGATTACACAACTTTTGTCACAATTGGCTTTACCAAATCTATACGAATCTGCTGATGCTATTTCGGCAACAAATACGGCCTGGCTCGCTCAGGTTTGGGAATCGGCAAGATTGCAAATGAAAATTTCGGGAGCTGATGAATTCTTGTTAGTTATAGACGAAATTCAAAAGATAGATAACTGGAGTGAGGTTGTGAAACAACAATGGGATAAAGACACCATCGAAAACACCAATATCAAAGTTATTCTGCTTGGTTCTTCCCGCTTATTAATTCAGAGGGGATTGACAGAGTCTTTAGCCGGTCGGTTCGAAACGCTGTATTTAGGGCACTGGTCTTATTCAGAAATGCAGGAAGCTTTTGGATGGACCATAGAGCAATACATTTACTTTGGCGGTTATCCGGGATCTGCTTCTTTGATTAACGATGAAGAGCGATGGAAGAACTATATAAAAGATTCACTTATCGAAACCAGTATATCCAAAGATATTTTAATGCTGACACGGGTTGATAAACCGGCATTGTTAAAGAGACTGTTTGAATTGGGTTGCCTGTATTCAGGGCAAATTCTTTCCTATACCAAAATATTAGGGCAGCTTCATGATGCAGGAAATACAACAACATTAGCGAATTATCTAAGGTTACTGTCGGATTGTGGATTATTGGGCGGTTTAGACAAGTTTGCCGGAGATATAATTCGTAAACGAGGCTCAAGTCCTAAATTTCAGGTGTATAACAATGCTTTGATTACAGCCCAAAACGATGAGGCTTATGAAAAAGCAATCATTAACCCGGAATTATGGGGCCGATTGGTTGAATCTTCTGTTGGAGCACATTTACTCAACCATTCCATAGCGGGAAGATATAACATATACTATTGGCGCGAAGGCAATCATGAAGTTGATTTCGTATTAGAAAAAGGCGATACGATAATAGGCCTGGAAGTGAAAAGCGGAATGAGAGCAGAAAATAGAGGAATAAGTATTTTCAAAGAAAAGTTCCATCCTACGAAGATGTTGTTAGTCGGCACAGGAGGAGTTCCTTATAAGGAATTCTTAAAGATCAATCCGAAAGAGTTGTTTTAGTGAAGTATAACAGCATTACTCCTGTGATTTATTTGCCCGGACAAAGTAAGCAGGTTGAAAAAATCAGAAGAAAGCATCCACAAATCGTTGTACGATAAGAAGCGCGAAAAACTCAGCCAAAACAAAAACTACCCTTAAATCGCTTCTATTGAAACCGGTTTTTTTATTTTTTTGAAGATTTGGGATGAAAATAGGGGATTTTGCAAGGGTTACCGTTGTTATAGCTCGTAATTCTCATTTTTTGAATTTAGAGTTTCTGAAAACTTTTAGTAGTTCATCTCTGTCTTTGTCATTGTTGTAGTTAATATTTACACCAAAGTTAAAACCATTAATTAGTCTACTAAACATTATTTGTTTTAAAATAACCTCTCCTTTAGGGCTGTATAGCGT
>LUZO01000145.1 GCA_001603685.1 Bacteroidales bacterium Bact_23 | reverse complement strand
ATAGTATTATCAAAAAGTATAACCTTGCAGAGCATTACAGGATTGATCCTTCATACAAATATTACTATTCTACAATGCAATATCTTTACAATAAAAATGTGAAGATCAGCAAAACGCAGTACGAGTCCATTGAAATTGTAGTGCTTGATACCGATCCGGTTATTGCCCGCGATATGGTGCTGTCGATCATTGACTTCTGTAATCTTAAGATTCGGAAGATTCACCGCGAAAAATATGCTGAAGTGGTCTCCAGTATGGGACGAACACTGCAGGAGAAGAAAGCGCAGCTCGACAGTGTTGAAAAGGCACTCTCCGAACTCCGTATGAATTATGAATTGATTGATTACGATGCACAGGCCCGCGAAATTACCAGAGGATACCTGCGTACCGTTGATGGTTCAAATTCGACCAACATCAACATGAAAGATGTGCTTCGCCTGAAAGAGAACTTCGAAAACAAAGCCGGCCAGATGGCCATTCTTACCCAGCGCAGAAACGATATTCTTCATATTTACTCTGAATTTGAACTGATTTACGACCGGGCGGTGTATGATGCCGATAAAGTATTCACTTTTACCAATGTCATCACTCCGCCATTGATTGCCGATAAGAAATCGTATCCGGTTCGCTGGCTCATTCTGCTCTACTCCGTAGCTGCGGCCGTTTTCTTCTCGGTTGTAGTGATTTCGGTGATTGAGAACAGAAAAATCAACCAGGAGATTAAAGACCTGATCAAAGAATAACTGAGGATTCCTCGTCGATTGAATACCATGCTTAAAGCGTTAACCGACAACAAGGTGAGGTTGTTTTACCTGCTCAGCGGATTGTTTATCCTGCTGAACTCATTGCTGTTGGTTAAAGAGTTTTACTGGGGCTTTATCATTCCGGTAGCCATTGTTGTCGCTTTGGGGTATCTTTTCTGGCTCGATAAACTCATGCTGTTTATCGTTCTGGTAACGCCGCTGGCCATTGATATTACCGATAGTGAGCTGGGAATCGGCATATCGCTGCCGTCAGAACCGCTGATGGTGGGGGTGCTGGTGCTGTTTATTCTGAAGATGCTTTTCACCCGGCAGTACGACAAGCGCATACTTTCACATCCGCTCACCATTGCCGTGTTTTTCAATCTGGCCTGGGTACTGATTACCAGCATTACCAGCGAAATTCCGCTGGTATCGTTCAAGTTTCTGATAGCGAGGCTATGGTTTGTTGTTCCATTTTATTTCCTTGGAATTCTGCTGTTTAAGGATGCAGCCAATATCTCCCGGTTTAAATGGCTCTATGTTGCGTCGCTTATTGTAGTCATCATCTATACCACAATTCACCACTCAGCCTACGGATTTGCCGAACGGCAGGGGCATTGGGTAATGAAGCCGTTCTATAACGATCACACGGCTTACGGAGCCATTCTTGCATTTTTTGTACCGGTTTTTGTGGGATTTATGTTCAATTTTGAACGCTCGAAGACCTATCGCCTTTATGCGGCCATTGTTTCGGCTATCCTTTTGGGAGCCTTGTACCTGTCGTTCAGCCGTGCGGCATGGGTTAGTCTGGCTGCAACCCTCGGCGTGGCATTCCTGGTGGTTTATAAAATCAAATTCAGGTGGATATTTATCGGCATTGTAATCCTTTTTGCTTCATTCAGCATATTTAAAGAGGAGATTTTATACTCACTTGAGAAAAACAAGCAGGACTCATCCGCCAATTTTATTGAGCATGTGCAGTCTATTTACAATATTTCGTCTGATGCTTCAAACCTTGAGCGAATAAACCGCTGGCAATCAGCCATCCGGATGTTTGAAGAACGACCGGTTTTTGGATGGGGCCCCGGCACCTATCAGTTTATCTACGCTCCGTTCCAGCGCTCAAAAGAACGAACCATCATCAGTACCAATGCCGGTGACCTGGGCAATGCACACAGCGAGTATATCGGCCCCCTCTCCGAACAGGGATTGCCCGGATTGCTCAGCATACTTTCGTTAGCCATAGTTTCTATGATTTCGGGCATAAGGGTTTACAGAGAGGCCAAAAACCGTGAAATAAGGCTTTACAGCCTGGTAGCGGTTCTGGCGCTGGTTACCTATTTTATTCACGGATTCCTGAATAACTTCCTCGATACCGATAAGGCGTCGGTTCCCTTCTGGGGATTTATGGCAATGATTGTTGCCATGGACATCTACCATAAGGATTCAGAGAAAGTGAATACCGCCATGACAGGATCCGGAACTCAGAGCGCTTCAGATACAGTCAAACCTGGCGGTGAAGCATAAATCCCTGATCGGTTTATCAAAAAAAAACCGGTTAAGAAACCGGTTATCAGTTATTAGGTCAACTGAGTAGATTTCCTTAACCGGAGATTTTACGAATTGTATTGTTCCAATCGGTATTAAATCTGATCTATCTCCTTGAAATTGAATGAAGAGATAAGGGCCGGCAGTTGCCTGAGTGCGGCAAGTTCGCGCCATTTTTTGCGGGCATCGTCGGCAGGAACTCCAAAATAGGTTTTTCCGCCTTCAAGGCTTTTGTCTACCGCAGATGTTGCAAGGATAACGGCGCCTTTGCCGATAACCAGATCTTTGTTGATGGCCACTTTTCCCCACAATATCACATCATCTTCAATGCGGCTTACTCCTGCTATGGCACAATGTGAGCCTATCAGGCAGTTTGCTCCGATATAGGTATCATGCCCAACCTGCACATGATTGTCGAATTTGGTGCCGCTCCCGATGAATGTATCGCCGGTAACGCCGATATCGATGGCACAGAGAGCGCCAATCTCAACAAAGTCGGATATAACAACCCGTCCGCACGATTCAAACTTGCGGTATCCCACCGGTTTGCGCTGGAAGTAGTAGCCATCGGCTCCAATTACACTTCCTGAGTGAATGATAACATTATCGCCAATGATTACATGGTCGTAAATGCTTACATTGGAATGGATGATGCAGTTTTTACCGATTACTACATGGTTTCCGACAAAGGCATTGGGCTGAATGATTGTTCCTTCGCCGATCACGGCAGTCGGGCTGATGGCTGCAACCGCCCTTTCGAAAGGCCTGAACCGTTTAATCAGCGAAACAAAGGCGCCGAACGGGTCGTCGTGGAATATCAGCGCTTTGCCTTCGGGGCAGGCAACATCCTTATTGATGATGATGGTGGTGGCCCTGGAGTTGAGCGCCTTGTCATAATATTTAGGATGATCAACAAAAGTGATGTCGCCCGGCTCAACCATGTGAATTTCGTTGATGCCGGTAATAGGGAAGTCCGGAGAGCCGGCAAAATTGGCGCCGAGCAGGCCTGCCACTGTCTGCAGAGTCAGGGATGGGTCTAATTGCATTGTTTTTTTGATTAATGTAATGTGGACATAATAAGTGCGGCGCCTTGGCTCAGGCTTTTATCCGCTCCTTATGATTTTACCCTTTCTGAGTAATCGCCGGTACGGGTGTCAACCTTGATTCTTTCTCCTTCGTTGATAAACAGCGGTACATTCACAATTGCTCCGGTGTCAACGGTGGCCTGTTTCAGTGCATTGGTAGCTGTGTCGCCGCGCAGCCCGGGCTCTGTATAGGTAATTGTGAGTTCAACAAACGGAGGAAGCTCGCAGGTAAGGGGAGTTTCTGTTTCAGCGTGGAACATGATTTCAACCATCTGCCCTTCCTTCAGAAACTGAGGAGCGTTGATGATGGATTCATCGATGGAAACCTGTTCGAAAGTTTCACTGTGCATGAAGTTATAACCGGTATCATCCTGATAGAGAAACTGATAGGGCCTGCGTTCTACACGGGCAACATCAATCTTTACTCCTGCGGTGAAGGTGTTGGGAATAACCTTTCCGGTTTTCAGGTTTCTCAGCTTGGTGCGGACAAATGCGGCACCTTTGCCGGGTTTTACATGCTGGAATTCTACAAGAGTGTAGAGTTCGCCATTGAATTCAATGCATAATCCATTCTTAAAGTCTGCGGTAGTTGCCATAAAGTCAGTTACTTAAATTTTGGGTGCAAAGGTAATGTTTTTTATTTTACAATTTCATCATGTTTTCCACAATCCGTCAGAATGCCTGAAGCCTGGCAACCGGAGCACTCTTTTCAGGCTTCCATAACCCACTCCGGAGTATTTCTTTTCACTGGAAATTATGCTGTTATGAATGAAAAAGTGAGGAGTAATCAGCTGAGGTTGTATGAAAAGATAGGAACCTTATCCCTACTTATCCGGTCGGAGGTTGTTTGCTGCCCTGCTTTTATAATCCTCCATCCTGATGGTATTTTTGCAGAAATCGTGTTCCGCGGCAATTGAGTTCGAGCTGATAACCAGCAGCCTGTCGCCTTTGTACAGTTCAATCAGATTCCGGAACCAGTCTGTTGCATTCCGGTCGAGGTTTGAGGTGGGTTCATCCAGCAGCAGGGCAGGGGTGTCGCTCAGAATGGCCAGGGCGAGCTTGACCCGCTGTTTCATGCCCGACGAAAAATACTTGATCGGCTTGTCCCTGTTTGCTTCAAGCTGCGTGATTCTTATCAGTTCTGCGGTGGACATGTTATTGATCAGCGGCTTCATCCTGCGGTGGAAATTCACCATTTCGGTAAGGGTAAAATCCTCAATCAGTTCCATATAGGGAGTAGCCATGGCCATATGCCTGAACACTTTTTCCGGCTTTATCTCTACATTATTCAGGCTGTAGAGTATTTTGCCGTCAGTTGGCATAATTGCCGATGAGATAACCTGCAGCAGGGTGGATTTGCCTGAACCGTTCGCTCCAAGTATGGCAGTTGCCTGCCCTGAGGATAGCGTAGTGCTCAGGTCAGAGAATATCCAGATGTGGTTGTATTGTTTGCCAGCCTTGTCGAGCGTAATTTTCAGCATGAAAAGAGAGGTATTTACAGTCGTTCTGCCGGCCACATCGTTGGAATGCAGCCGGCGGAACGGCAGTAAAGCTATGATTGTTTGCTATATCCCTTCATAATTCCCCTGCTCGACCTTGAGATGAACGAGATGATTTCGTCGCGTTCGGAGGTGGCAGGGAGGTTGGCTTCGATGTACTCGAGCGCCTGGCTTACATTGTTGCCTTTCAGGTAGATATATCGGTAGATATCCTGAATTTCATTGATTTTCTGGGCCGAGAATCCGCGGCGGCGTAGTCCAATGGAGTTGATACCTACATAGGAGAGCGGTTCGCGGGCAGCCTTGGTGTAGGGTGGTACATCCTTGCGAACGAGCGAGCCTCCCGAAATCATTACATGGGCGCCGATGTTAACAAACTGATGTACAGCGCTAAGCCCTCCGATGATGGCATAA
The DNA here is from genome assembly GCA_001603685.1 of Bacteroidales bacterium Bact_23. Classification (GTDB taxonomy): domain Bacteria; phylum Bacteroidota; class Bacteroidia; order Bacteroidales; family Lentimicrobiaceae; genus Lentimicrobium. Next base: position 13,819 of record LUZO01000145.1, on the reverse strand, counting down.
TCGTCGATGGTGATGTGTCCGGCCAGCGTTGCGGCATTGGCCAGAATCACATTGTTGCCTACCACGCAGTCGTGCGCCACATGAACATAAGCCATCAGCAGGCAGTTGTTTCCCACTACGGTTTCCCAGTTTGCTTTCGTACCGCGGTTGATGGTGACAAACTCACGAATTACCGTATTGTCGCCAATCCGCACTATGGTATCTTCTCCGTCGTATTTAAGGTCCTGCGGAATGGCAGATATTACCGCTCCGGGGAAGATTTTGCAGTTTTTTCCGATGCGTGCGCCTTCCATAATGGTAACATTCGAGCCAATCCAGGTACCCTCGCCAATTTCAACATTCTTCTCAATATTTACAAAAGGCTCAATTACGGTGTTTTTTGCAACCTTTGCCTGAGGGTGTACATATGCTAATGGTTGATTCATAGTAGATTACTGTTTTTTGGTGATTTGCGCCATCAGTTCGGCTTCGGCTGCAATTTTATTGCCCACATAGGCTACGCCGCGCATATGGCTGATTCCCCTGCGGAAGGGTGACATCAATTCAAGGTGGAATATCAGCGTATCGCCGGGAACTACTTTATTTCTGAATTTAACATTCTCCAGTTTCAGGAAATAGGTTATGTAGTTTTCGGGATCGGGTACCGAATTGAGTACGAAGATTCCTCCGGCCTGAGCCATGGCTTCCACAATCAGTACTCCGGGCATTACCGGCTCGTCAGGGAAGTGGCCCACGAAGAATCCTTCATTCATGGTAACATTCTTCAGCCCGATAATATCGTGATCGCTCATTTCCAGAATCTTATCCACCAGCAGGAACGGAGGCCTGTGGGGGAGCATGCGCTTGATATCATTGATGTCGAACAGGGCAGGTTTGTTGAGATCGAATTTTGGAAGCGCCTGTTTCGAAAGTTCGTGCTTGATGTGCTGTTTCAGGATACGGGCAAACTGTACATTCGAAACATGGCCCGGACGGCTTGCAATAACATGCCCCTTGATGCGGGTACCCACCAGCGACAGGTCGCCGATAACATCCAGCAGCTTGTGACGGGCCGGTTCATTGTTGAAATAAAGCTCAAGGTTGTTGAGAATGCCCTCTTCCAGCACCTCAACCCTGGGTTTGTTGAAGAATTTTGCCAGATTGTCGAGCTCCTGCTGGCTGATCAGCCGGTTGACAAAAACAATGGCATTGCTCAGGTCGCCGCCTTTGATCAGGTCGTTTTTGATCAGATATTCCAGTTCATGGAGGAACACGAAAGTGCGGCAGGGACCAATCTCATCGGCAAACTCATTCAGATGGCTCAGGTGAGCGTTTTGGGTGCCAAGCACTTTGGTGTCGTAATCAATCATAACCGATACCTTGTAGGTCTCATCCGGAAGAATCAGCAGTTCGGTTTTCCGGTCAGGATCCGAATGCCGGATGACTTCAGTAATGGTAAAGTATTGCCTTTCAGCATTCTGCTCAACAACTCCCGCCTTCATGATGGCTTCAACATACAATTTCGAACTACCGTCGAGGATGGGAGTTTCAGGTGCATCAAGGTCAATCAGGACATTATCGAGGTCCATACCGGTGAGTGCAGCCAGTGCATGCTCAATGGTACTCACTTTCACACCCTTGTGTTCGATGGTAGTCCCCCGTGAGGTATCGGTAACCAGATCGGCATCGGCATCAATAACCGGTTGGTTGGGTAAATCAATACGGCGGAATTTGAATCCGTGATTTTCCGGTGCAGGCCTGAAAGTCAGATTGACTTCTTTGCCTGTGTGCAGGCCGGCTCCCGATACGGTTACGGCCTCTTTTAGGGTTTTTTGCTTTTCTGACATAGGTTGGCAAAGTTAGCGTATTTTTCAATTGCTCAGTATAGTTGCAACATACTGAAATACAGATGATTAGATGATAGGCGGAAAAATCCGGTTAGTCCTTGTCCTTCAGTTTCTTTTCGAGCGCCGAAATCCGGTCAACCAGTTTTGGCAGGCCTCTGAAATAAACATAAGATTTCCGGTAGTTTGATATCTCGAATGCCGGACTGCCCATGATGATGGAACCGTCGGCAACATCCGTTGAAATGCCCGACTGTGCGGCAATTTTTACTTCGTTTCCGATCTTCAGGTGCCCGATAATGCCCACCTGCCCGGCTATCATACAGTTTCTGCCGATGCTGGTGGAGCCGGCAATGCCGGTCTGTGCGGCGATAACCGTATTTTCTCCAATCTCAACATTGTGCGCAATCTGTATCAGGTTGTCGAGTTTCACCCCTCTCCCGATTACGGTTGATCCGAGCGTAGCCCGGTCGATGGTGGTGTTGGCGCCGATTTCAACCTTATCATGGATAACCACATTCCCGATCTGAGCCATTTTTGCATACTGGTTGTCGCTTTGCGGGGCAAAACCAAAGCCGTCGCCGCCGATTACCACTCCCGAGTGCAGGGTGCAGTCGCTGCCGATATGGCAATCGTTGTAGATGCTGACTCCGGCAAATATTTCGGTATTGTCGCCAATCACCACATTGTCGCCAATGGTGGAGTTGGGATGGATTTTTACATTGGCGCCAATTCTAACATACTCGCCAATGCTCACAAAATTACCGATGTAGCAGTTTTCGCCTATCTCGGCGCTTTCGGCAATGGCAGCGTGTTTGGAAATACCACTTTTCCGGCGAATCAGATTGTTGTAGGCTTCCAGCATCATACCGAAAGCATTGTATGCATTTTCTACCCTGATCAGGGTGCAGTCGAGTTTTTGTTCAGGAACAAAATCGTTGTTGACAATTACTGCAGATGCCTTTGTCTGATAGATATACTGGGTGTATTTCGGGTTGGCAAGGAAGGAAATCGATCCCGGCTCACCCTGCTCTATTTTCGACAGCTTGAATATTTCAGCATTTTCATCACCTTCTACGGTGCCTTTGATCAGATTTGCTATTTCCCGGACTGTAAACTTCATTTATTCGGGTTTGTACAAAATGTGGTTCGACTTGGTTGTATTGTTAAATTGCTGTAGTACAGGCAGATACTTGAACAAAATTGAGCTTAAAAAAGCTTTGCAAGTTATGAAAATATCTCAATATCAGACAAGATAAACATCAAATCGGCCGGATAGTTTTCGGATAGACGATAAAATGCCTGGAAACGGTGCTTGTCAGCACCGAAATGTTAAGCTGATCCGAGGCGTAGGCGATGTCGGCCACCTTTCCGTCGCGGTAGAGCAGGAAAATCTTGTCGTGTTCGGGGATGTAAGCGTTGTTGGTGATGGTTCCCGTGGTAAGCAGGTAGCTGCATGCGTCGGAGCCGGCTTCGGGCCAGGCCTTGCGGATTTTTGTGCACAGCGCTTCCAGATAGGCTTCGGAAGGTGCCGAATCGCTGAATTCAATCCTGAAAAGGTGGCGGTTCACCAGGCCGCCGCTGAGCATCGAAAGCAGCGGATCGCTGTGTTCAGCCCATGCCTTGATGGCTGAAAAGATATCGTAGTCGTCGAGCTGCGCAAAACGGTCGAGCAGGGTGATGTCGGCGGCAAAATCGTCGCGGACGAAGTTGTTTTTCAGGAAGAGCGACAGCACCGGAGTGCAGAACAGCATTTCGCCGTTTTCGGAAAGGAATTTTGCCCGCTTCAGCAGGTTTATCAGCATATTCTCGGCCGAAACTACCGTTTTGTGGTAATACACCTGCCAGTACATCAGCCGGCGGGCCACAATGAACTTCTCGATGGAGTAAATACCCTTGTCTTCAATCATCAGCTCATCGTTATGCACCGTCAGCATCTTGATGATGCGGTCAGAGTTAATTACCCCTTCCGAAACGCCGGTATAGAAGCTGTCGCGCTTCAGATAGTCGAGGCGGTCCATATCAAGCTGGCTCGAAACCAGTTGGTGGAGGAAATGCTTGTGATAGCTGTTGGTGAAGATGCTGATTGCCACCGTCAGCCTCCCGCCAAACTGCCGGTTGAGTTGTTCCATCAGCAGCAGCGACAGCTCTTCGTGACGCATCCCCGCTACGATGCTGTGTTCCAGCGCGTGCGAAAACGGCCCGTGGCCGATGTCGTGCAGCAGGATGGCGGCAAGGGTGGCTTCCGACTCTTCGTCGGTGATTTCAAAACCTTTAAGCCGCAGCGTGTCAATGGCATCCTGCATCAGGTGCATGGCGCCGATGGCATGGTGGAAGCGGGTGTGAAGGGCGCCGGGATATACATAAGAGGTCATGCCAAGCTGTTTTATCCGGCGAAGCCGCTGAAACCACGGATGCTCGATCAGATCGAACAGCAAATCGGAACTGATGGTGATGAAACCATGCACCGGGTCGTTGATGATTTTTCTCTTGTTGCGCAAAGCCTGACTCACCTTTTGACTTATCTTTGTATATGCGAAAATTTGTTAATTTTATTGATTCCCGGATACTAAAACCGGGATTCCGGCATTATTCCTGCAGCACTTGCCGCGGTGCAAAATTACAGATTTTAACCTCCTGATTGATTTTTAAAAGTTTAACCCATACCGATATGGAAAATGCAATAATACTGTGGGCTGATGATGAAATTGACCTGCTGAAACCGCACATCATGTTTCTCAGAGACAAGGGCTATGAAGTGCATACCTCGAACAGCGGGGTGGAAGCGATCGAAATACTGAAAACCAAACCTTTTGACATAGTATTTCTGGATGAACAGATGCCGGGGTTGTCGGGTATCGAAACCCTGATCCGCATCAAAAACATGCTGCCTGAACTGCCGGTGGTGATGATTACCAAAAGCGAGGAAGAGGCCATTATGGAGGATGCGATCGGCTCGAAGATTTCGGATTATCTGATAAAACCGGTAAATCCGAAACAGATTCTGCTGAGTTTGAAAAAGAACCTTGAAAACAAAAAACTGATCAGCGAAAAGACAACCTTCAACTACCAGCAGGAGTTCCGCAATATCGGCATGGAGATAAGCAACCGCCTTAAACACAACGAATGGCCTGAGATATACCGCAAACTGGTGTACTGGGAACTTGAGCTTGAACAGTCGAACGACAGCGGCATCATCGATGTGCTGAAAATGCAGAAAGATGAGGCGGGACAGGTATTCAGCCGTTTTGTGGAGAATCACTATGTGGATTGGGTAAACGGAAAGGACCCTGACCGGCCGGTGATGTCGCACACGCTGATTCGCGAGAAGTTGATTCCGCTGGTTGATGAGATGCCCTCCCTGTTTTTTATCCTGATCGACAACCTTCGTTATGACCAGTGGAAGATCCTTCAGCCCATCATCAGTGAGTTTTACCGGGTCGAAAAAGATGAAATCTATTACAGCATTCTGCCCACCGCAACGCAATATGCCCGGAATGCCTTGTTTGCCGGGCTGATGCCATCGGAAATTGAAAAGAAATATCCCCGCTACTGGGTGAATGAAGAGGATGAAGGCACCAAGAACCAGTACGAAGGCGAATTGCTGGGCGAGCAGTTGAAGCGGTACGGCCGCGACATCAGGTATTCGTACAACAAAATTCTGAACCTCTCTGCCGGCAGAAAACTGCTGGAATCGCTGCCCAACCTGATGGGCAACAAGCTGAATGTGATCGTATATAACTTCGTGGATATGCTGTCGCATGCACGCACCGAGATGGAGGTGATACGCGAACTTGCCGACGATGAGGCCGCATACCGTTCAATCACCGTGTCGTGGTTTGAGCATTCGCCTCTTTACGACATCATCCGCCAGCTAGCCGAAAAGAAGATTCCTGTGGTAATCACAACCGACCACGGCTCGGTAAAGGTGGATTCGCCGGTAAAGATTGTAGGTGATAAAGCCACCAACACCAACCTGCGCTATAAAACAGGCCGCAGCCTGAGTTTCAACCGCAAAGAGGTGTTCGAGGCGAAAAACCCCGGCGATATTTTCCTGCCCAGGAGCAATGTAAGCTCCAACTATGTGTTCTGCCGAAACACCGATTTCTTCGCCTACCCGAACAATTACAACTATTATGTGAATTATTACCGCAACACCTTCCAGCATGGCGGAATCTCGATGGAGGAGGTGATGATTCCGTTTATTACGCTGATTGCCAGGTAATAAATGACTTGATGAAACTGGGAACAGGTTGCGGCAAAAGGTAAGGCGGTTCTTATTATTTTTGCGCACCTCCAAAAAGCAATGAATTGGAATGGTTGTCGAAAGCGAAAATATCAGGCAGATGCGCTGCAGCAATATCGGCGGTTTGGATGAGGTTGCTGCCGAAATGCTCCGTTTATACCCCGAAGAACGGATTTTTGCGCTGTCGGGGCCGATGGGCGCCGGCAAAACCACCTTTATTCAGGCGGTGTGCCGGCAGCTTGGCGTAGGCGACAATGTGAACAGCCCTACCTTCTCCATTGTTAATGAGTATCTTACAACATCGAATGAATCGGTTTTTCACTTCGATCTGTATCGCCTGCGAAAGCCTGAAGAGCTGATGGACATCGGGTATGAAGAGTATTTCTACAGTGGGGCCTACTGTTTCATCGAGTGGCCCGAACTGGCAGAATCGCTGCTGCCCGGCGAGGGAGTAATGGTTTCCATTGAAGTTGAGGATGACGGTAACGCCCGAATATTCAGCTTTTCGCGGATCGGCGGTTAAGGCATTTCCGCTTTTATTGTTCAAACATTGCCTGATCCTCCGATTAAGTTGTGAAGCTGCCTCTTTTTTTTGTAATTTAGCGTTCCGAAAAACAAAAACGCTAAAATGGAAGAGCAGCAGGATTTTATCATGTTCTCACAACATGTCACCTCCCTTATGCCGCAGGAGGAGAGGCTTGAGGTTCCCGGCAGGTCAATCCGTCTTACCATTGGCATTCCTAAGGAAACAGCCCGGCTGGAAAACCGCATTCCGCTGGTTCCCGATGCGGTGAATCTGCTGGTAAAAGCCGGTCATCGGGTACTGGTAGAAAAAGGAGCCGGCACCGCTTCTCACTATCCCGACAATGAGTTCAGCGAAGCAGGTGCTGAGATGGTGTACGAGTCAGCCTCCGTTTTTCAGTGTGATGTCATTATTAAGGTAGCTCCGCCAACAGCCGATGAAATTGAGATGATGCGCGGCAAGCAGGTGCTGCTCTCTTCACTGAATCTGGCAGGCCTTACCGAAACCCATTTCAGGCAACTGGCAGCCAAAAAGATCACCGCCCTTGCTTATGAGTATCTGAAAGACCGTGACGGCAACTTCCCGGTAATCCGTGCCATGTCGGAGATTGCCGGTACCACTTCCATACTGATTGCTGCCGAATACCTCAGCCATCCTGAATATGGTTTTGGGCTGATGTTTGGCGGTCTCAGCGGAATTTCGCCCACTGAAGTGGTTATTCTCGGCGCCGGTACCGTTGGCGAATATGCTGCGCGTGCCGCTATGAGCATGGGTGCTCTGGTAAAAGTGTTCGACAGCTCGGTGTACCGGTTGCGCAGGTTGCAAAACAACCTGGGAACGAGAATTTACACCAGTGTGTTACAGCCGAAAGTCATTGCAGAAGCGCTTCGTTCTGCCGTTGTTGCCATTGGGGCTGTCAGGTCGCAGGCAGGCCTGTCGCCGGTTTGTGTTACCGAAGAGATGGTGCAGCAAATGAAGCCCGGCGCCATTGTGATCGATGTAAGCATTGATCAGGGCGGTTGTTTCGAAACTTCGGTACTGACAAACCATAAAAATCCCGTATTCCAGAAGTACGGTGTTACCCATTATTGTGTGCCCAACATTCCTTCGAGGGTGCCGAGAACCGCATCGCTGGCGCTGAGTAACCTATTGGCACCCATAATGATAAAGGTTGGAGAAGAGGGTGGTATCAACAATATCCTGCGCTCCGACAGCGGCGTGCGCAACAGCGTTTACCTGTTCAACGGGATTTCCACCAACAGATACATCAGCGAATATTTCCATCTGCCACACAAAGACCTCGAATTGCTGATTACTGCATTTCACTGAAGGTCGTTTCTGCCTGCTTTTCTGTTCTGCCGGTGATTGGCCGGTACCGGTGGCTGTGGATAAACATTCATGGCTGCGATTTCGTTTATCTTCCTGAATGCAAATGCGTAACTTTGTTTGATTTTTAACCCGAATGTTATGTTGTTATACCAACCTCTTGAAATTAAATCAGTTAAACTAAGCAACCGCTGGGTAATGTCGCCCATGTGCATGTATTCCGCCACCGACGGAATGGCCGGTGATTTCCATTTTGTCCACTATGTAAGCCGCGCGCAGGGCGGTGTCGGGCTGATTATTGCTGAAGCTACGGGCGTGGAGCCGGAGGGGCGGATTACCCGCGGCTGCCTTGGTCTGTGGACTGATGTTCAGAAAGCGCCGCTGAAACGGATTGTGGATTACATCCATCAGCATACGGATACGAAAATCGGTATCCAGCTCAACCATTCCGGCAGGAAGGGGTCAACCCTTTCGGGGAAGGAGGTGGCACCGGAAGATGGAGGGTGGATTACCAAAGGGCCGAGCGCAATTCCGTTTCAACCGGCCGACAGGATCCCGGAGGTGCTTACCGTGGATGAGATCAGAAGGATAGTGAAATCGTTCGGAGCAGCGGCCCGCCGTGCAATTGACGCCGGTTTCGACCTGGTGGAAATCCATGCGGCGCACGGATATCTGCTGCATCAGTTTCTCTCGCCGGTATCCAACCAGAGAAAGGATGAATATGGCGGCAGTTTCGAAAACCGCATCCGTTTTCTGGTGGAAGTGGTGGAAGAAGTGGTTGCCGCAATTGGAAACGACAAGCCCCTGTTTGTCAGGATTTCGGGCACCGAGTATGCGCCTGACGGCGGCTGGGATCTGGAACAGAGTGTAAAACTTGCCGGAATCCTGAAAACCCATGGCGTTGATCTGATGGATGTTTCGTCGGGCGGGAATATTTATGATGCAAAGATCAACCCGTACAATGCCTATCAGCTTCCGCTGGCGGCAGAAATAAAGGAGAAGACCGGCATCATGACCGGAACCGTTGGCATGATTGAAGAGGCAGCCATGGCTGAAGAGATTCTGCAGTCAGGAAAGGCTGACCTTATTCTGGCCGGAAGGGCATTGCTGAGGAATCCCTACCTTCCGGTACATGCGGCATTCGAAGCCGGGGAACCATGCTTTTTTCCGGTACAGTACGAGAGAGGGAAACCGTAGAAAAAATAAAAGCCTTGTTACGGCAGGAAAAAGCCGTAGAAAATTGTTCGTATAGTAGAAGAGAAACCACCAAACATGTTACCATGGCATGAAGTATTGATCCGTTTGCTGCTCGCCTCACTTTTCGGCGCGCTGATCGGGCTTGAACGGGAGCGCAAAAACTGGGCTGCCGGGCTGCGCACCCATATGATGGTTTGCGTCGGCTCAAGCCTGATTATGATGGTTTCGGCTTTTGGTTTTGCCGATATTCTGGGGACCGACCATGTGGTACTGGATCCGTCGAGGGTTGCTGCACAGGTGGTCAGCGGAATCGGTTTTATCGGCGCCGGAGCCATTCTCTTTCTGAAAGATGGCGTTGTAAGAGGTTTAACCACCGCTGCCGGGCTGTGGACGGTAGCCGCAATCGGACTGGCAACCGGAGGCGGTATGTACTTTGCCGCCACTGCAACCACTCTGATAGCCCTTATTATCCTGTGGGCACTGAATCCGCTGGATCGCTACTTCTTCCGGAAATTCAACTATAAAACGCTGAGGATCATCACTGTACCCGATGCCGATTATGGCGTTTTGCTGAGCAAACTGCATGCCGAACACGGCCTGAGAATCCATTCAATGAGCATTGAAAAAGAAGAGGATGACAACATCATTTTAATCCGGTTCAGCAATCTTGAATTAAACAGGCTCGATGCAATCCTGAATAACCTGAAAGCTGCCGGGTCGGTTAAAGCAGTTAGCTGGCAGCAATAATCCCCTTTCAATTCCAATGAAAACCTTTGCAGATAAAGTTATTGAATTCAACCGGAACCTCCACTATACCGGTTCGTTGCCTGATGGTTTCATGGTTATGAATCCGTTTCTGGAAAATCCTGAAACCATGCAGGTGATGGAGAGGTTTTACCGGAAATTCTATAACGACCATCACCGGCGAAGGCTGATTCTGGGAATAAACCCGGGGAGGCACGGGGCGGGAACCACCGGCGTTCCTTTCTCGGATACCAAACGCCTGGAGAGCATCTGCGGCATTAAGATGGAATCGGTGCATACGCATGAAGTATCGTCGGTCTTTGTGTACGATATGATTGCAGAATATGGCGGCGCCGAAAAGTTTTACCGTGATTTTTACATCAATTCGCCTTTTGCACTGGCCATCATCCACCTGAATAGGCAGGGTAAGTGGGTGAATGCCAATTACTACGACGACACCAGCCTTTTCAAAATGGTAAAGAGCTACATGATCGAAACCCTGGAAAAGCATTTCAGCCTGGGTCTAGCCAATGATGAGGTGTTTGTGCTGGGCAGGAAAAATGCGGATTTTATCGAAAAACTGAATGAAGAGGCCGGTTTTTTCGACCGCCTCACGGTTCTGGAACATCCCCGCTTTATTCAGCAATACAAGTCGAAGGATAAGCTGCTTTACATTGACAAATACATTCAGGCATTCGGTAACAGGGGATGAGCGGGCAAACGGAACATATCATCTATACCATAGGCCATTCGAACCACAGTGCGGAGGAGTTTCTGGCCATGCTTCAGTCGTTTGAGATACAGCTTGTTGCCGACATCAGAGGCTTGCCCGGCTCACGGAAGTACCCGCATTTCAACAAGGAAGTTCTTGAAGTGTTTCTGAGGGAAAACGGCATTGAATACATCCATATTAAGGAGTTGGGCGGCAGGCGCAGGGTGAAGAAGGATTCGAAAAACACCCGCTGGCAGAACGATTCGTTCCGTGGATATGCCGATTATATGGAGAGTTCGGAATTTGAAGAGGCGGTTGCCGGCCTTGAGCTGATTGCGCTGAAGCGGAGAACCGCTTTTATGTGCGCCGAAGCCCTCTGGTGGCGGTGCCACCGCTCCATGGTGTCCGATTGTCTGAAAGCAAAGGGATGGACGGTACTGCACATTATGGGGGTGGGAAAGGCACAGGAGCACACCTACACCACTCCGGCAAGGATCGTAAACGGGCGCATTCTGTACTCGGATGAAGAGTAGTATATTTGCCCGCAGAAAAATTGCTTTTACAACCGGAGAAGATAAATGCAGAAACGAAAATCCTTTAACGGCGACGGTCTCAACTGCAGGATACAGACTTTCATACGAACTGTTTTCAGGGGGCTGGGGCAAATTATGCTTCAGGAAAACGCCCTGACCGGCCTCTTTTTTCTGGCCGGAATTTTTTACGGTTCTCCCGTGATGGGGCTGGCTGCCCTGCTGGCCGTAGTTACCGGAACCGTTACGGCAATGGTGATGGGGTACGACTCCGGCGAAACGAAAAAGGGATTGTATGGATTCAGTCCTGCACTGGTTGGCGTGGCGCTGGTGCTTTATTTCGAACCGCGGTTTACGGTCTGGGCGATGATTGTTGCGGGTGCCGCTGCGGCAGCCATGCTTCAGCATTTTTTTATCGTAAAAAAGTTGCCGGCATTCACCTTTCCATTTGTTCTGGTTGCCTGGATCAGCATTTTCATTCTTCACCGGTTCTATCCCATGGCGCCCGCTTCGCTGCCGCCCTTTGAGCAGACAACCGATCCCGAATTCGCAATTATGTTCAGGGGATACGGGCAGGTGATTTTTCAGGGAAGCATCCTGGCGGGGTTCCTCTTTTTTGCCGGCGTTCTGGCAAACTCCAGAACTGCAGCGGTTTACGGAATTGCGGGAGGCATGCTGTCAACCCTTCTGGCTGCCCTGCTATCGGCGCCGGCCGATGCGTTGATCTTCGGACTGTTCGGCTACAATGCCGTGCTGAGCGCCATCGCCCTTTCCGGAAATAAGGCTAAGGATCTGCTGTGGGCGCTGCTGGCCGTAATCCTTACCCTGCTGATCAGCATGGCCATGTTTAAAATGAGCCTGATACAGCTTACCTTTCCGTTTGTCGCCGGTACGGTAATTACACTGATGGTGAAAAAACGGTTCTTAAAAGTGGGATAGCCGGCCGGAATATTGGATGTGCAACCGGTCTTGCCCTGATTTTTTCGGGAAAGCTTTAATTGCCGGTAATTGTGAATAATTTCTTCTTAAAATTATTCAGTTATATCACTTTGCATTGTAAATTTGACGCATTCATCAAACACAATTGAAAATGGCAAAAAGCGGGTATCAGATTAAAATTGAACTTATGAGCTCAAAACCAGCTATCTGGAGGCGGGTTTTAATTCCTTCGGATATGTTACTTAATGATTTTCATTATCTTATCCAGACTGTAATGGGTTGGACAAATTCGCACATGTATCAATTCGTTAAAGAGAATGTCTATTATCTGGAAAAAGACCCGGAATTTGGCTGGGATAATGGGGATGACATTGATATCAGGAAGAAAAAAGTAAAAGTCTCAGACTTGCTGCAAAGTGAAAAGGATAAAATTGTTTATGAATACGATTTTGGTGATAGCTGGATGCATAACATCAAACTGGAAAAGATATTGCCTTACGATAAAACGCAGAAATATCCTGTTTGTGTTGCAGGGAAGATGAACTGCCCGCCTGAGGATTGCGGTGGTGTGTGGGGGTATGCTCATCTTCTTGAAGTTATCGGGAATCCTGAACATGAGGAATATGCCGACTACGAGGAATGGAGAATGGAGGACTTTGACCCTGAGTATTTTAATGTAGATGAGGTGAACGAAATGCTGCATGGGAAAAGAAGACAGTAAATCCGGAGTCTGAATTCCACTGAAAACACTCAGCAAGGCATACCGATTCAGCATCATTCAGTAGATTCCTTCTTCCGGAGAACTACTCTTACTCCCAAAACTGAACTGAACTATGACGAATAAGGAAGTCACTGCCTATGCCGGCCTCTCGCTGATGACGCTGATTACCGGCCTCTCCTTCATTTTTGTGAAAATCGGACTGGCATACGCCAATCCATACGACCTGCTGGCACACCGCTTCACCGTTGCTTTTCTTACGGTTATTGCATTGCTGGCAGCCGGCGTAATCAGGATTCCCAAAATTGCACCCCGCGACCGCATTTCCATTCTGGGCATATCGCTGTTCTATCCGCTGCTGTTTTTCGCCCTGCAGGCGCTGGGAATGCAATATTCCACCGCCTCCGAAGCCGGTGTGATATTTGCTTTCCTCCCCGTATTCATGCTTGTTGCCGGATGGCTCTTCCTGAAGGAGAGGACCACTTTCTGGCAGAAATCCGGAGTGGCGCTGTCGGTTTCGGCGCTTATTTTTATCTTCTGGCATAAAAACGGCATTCAAAGCCAGAATGTTTGGGGAATCATTCTGTTGCTGCTTTCGGTTATCTCGATGATCGGCTACTTTGTCATCGGGAAAAAGATTATGCAGCGCTACAATTCGCTGGGTGTAACCGCCATAATGATTACCATCGGTTTTATCGCCTTCAACCTGATCAGCCTTACGCGCCATGCCATGAACGGCAGCGTTGCAATTTATTTTCAGCCGTTTGTCCATATGCCTTTCACCTGGTCGGTGCTGTATCTGGGTGTGCTGTCGTCGGTGCTGACCTCTTATCTTTCGAATTATTCGCTCGTTTATATCCCGGCCTCCAAAATCAGCATCTTCAGCAACCTGAATCCCATTATTGCCATCATAGGCGGTGTACTGTTCCTGGGCGAAAAGATGTTCTGGTTCGATATTGTGGGCGCTACGGCGGTAATGGCGGGCGTTGCCCTGGTGCTGTTTTTCAAGCCGGAAAAACGATAAGCCGGAATGTTTAATATGTTAAAGTAGAATATTAAAC
>LUZO01000144.1 GCA_001603685.1 Bacteroidales bacterium Bact_23 | reverse complement strand
TGCGTAAAATGTTTGTAATGTGTAATATACAGATTTAACGGCCTGGTACAAATGGCAGATTTTTATTTTATTGTTCATAAACTTGGTTAATTAAGCGTTATATTTCCTATTTTTATCACCTCAAAATGAACCGAATTTAACTGATGGAAAAGATTGAGCTGAAGTTGCTGGGAATGATCAACAGCCAGTCGCAGAGCGGGGCCTATACCCTGATTCTGGGCGAAGCTGATGGAAAGAGAAGGCTTCCGATTCTGATTAATGGTTTTGAGGCACAGGCCATTTTATTTCATATTGAACAGATAAAAATCCCAAGACCTCTGACCCATGACTTGTTTAAGAATTTTGCCGATATCTTTAATATTACATTCCGCGAAGTCATCATCAGCAAGTTTGCCCAGGGGATTTTTTACGGAACACTGATCTGCGAGGACTCATCCGGCATCAAAGAGATTGATTCCCGAACTTCCGATGCGATAGCGCTTGCCGTACGGTTTAACTGCCCCATATACACCTACGAGACGGTGCTTCAGGCAGCCGGCGTATCCATTGATGACGAGCCCGATATTGATGATCTGGCTACAGGCGGCGGAGGCGCCGAAGGCGAGGAGTTCGACTACGATAAGTTTACCCTTGAAGAGCTTGAAGAAATGATGAATGAAGCCATTGAGCATGAGGACTATGAGCGGGCTTCATTAATCAGGGATATTATAAATAAACGAAAATCGGAATAAAACTCATAACGCTTCATCTCAATTTATCTGATCATACAATGCGAAAATTTTTACTGCTACTGGCCTTTCTTTCGGCAGTGTTAATGCCGGTTTCTTTTCTTTCAGCACAAACTGCCGCCGTTGATTCGGGTGGGATCATTGAAAATACCGTTGTTCAGAATTCTGCCGAAAAGGCAGTATCTGCTCCGAAAGTGGTAGAACCGGGAAATGGACTAACGATGAACGGCCTGCTCAGGGGAATCCTGGGTATGATTGTTTTAATCGGTGTGGCCTGGGTTTTCAGCACCGACCGGAAGGCAATTTCATGGAAGGTGGTGGGAATCGGATTGCTTATTCAGGTATTGCTGGCGCTCAGTATATTGCATGTACCGGTGGTGAGGGTGGTCTTTGAGTTTGTAGGTCAGATTTTTGTGAAAATCCTTGATTTTACAAAAGCCGGAAGTGAATTCCTGCTTGGTGATCTGATGAATGCCGACACTTATGGATTTATCTTTGCATTTCAGGTTCTGCCTACTATTATTTTCTTCTCAGCATTAACCAGTCTGCTGTTCTATCTGGGAATTATCCAGAAGATAGTTTATGCACTGGCATGGCTGATGACCAAAGCGATGAAGCTGTCGGGCGCCGAAAGCCTTTCGGTTGCCGGAAATATCTTTCTGGGGCAGACCGAGTCGCCGCTGATGATTAAGGCGTACCTCGAAAAGATGAACCGATCTGAAATTCTGCTTGTTATGATTGGCGGCATGGCTACCCTGGCCGGCGGTGTGCTGGCTGCCTATATCAGTTTTCTGGGCGGAACCGACCCGGCTCAGCGGCTGCTGTTTGCCAAACACCTGCTCGCTGCATCGGTTATGGCAGCCCCCGGAGCCGTAGTGGTATCGAAAATTCTGGTTCCGCAGAAGGAGGAGATCAACAGCACCATTGAGATTACCAAAGATAAGGTGGGAAGCAACATCCTGGATGCCATTTCGAACGGCACCTCCGAGGGGTTGAAGCTGGCTGTGAATGTGGCCGCCATGCTGCTGGTTTTCATCGCCTTCATCGCTTTTGCCAACTATATCCTTCTGAAACTTGGCGCCTGGTTCCACCTGAACCCGCTGATTGAAGCCGGCACGAACGGGCAGTATAAGGAGTTGTCGCTTCAGGTAGTGCTGGGCTATATTTTTGCCCCGCTGATGTGGCTGATCGGCGTCAGTTCGTCGGATATTCTGATGCTGGGGCAACTGCTGGGCGAGAAGATCATTATGACCGAGTTCATCGGCTATGTTAGTCTTGCCGACCTGAAAGAGACCGCCCGCCTCACCGATCCCAAGAGCATCATTATGGCAACCTATATGCTTTGCGGATTTGCGAATTTCGCCTCCATCGGCATTCAGATCGGCGGGATAGGCTCGCTGGCTCCGGGCAAGAGGGTATTGCTCTCCGAATTCGGAATGCGTGCCCTGTTAGGCGGAACACTGGCGTCGCTGCTTTCAGCTACCATCATCGGAGTTATTCTGGGATAAACCCGGCACTTTGCACACAAAAGCTGAATCTTCCATCCGCAGCAAAACTCAGATTTGCAGGATTGACCTTTGCAACGGAATATAATCTTAGGAGATTTTCCTCCGCCTTGCCTTCGACTTGGCTCAGCCACTGGCTCAGGCGCCGGCGAGAACCTTATGCATCGGCGAAATCTGACCTCTGACTTCCGGCTTCTGACTTCTGACTTCATAAACCACCCAAACGATAAGGTCGTCCCTCCGGGACTTGTGGGTTCTTGTTATGACTTGATGCTACCATAATGTCGTCCCTACGGGACTTTTTCCAATGCATGGCTCCGTAGGAGCGGCATTATGGTAGGAAAATAGTTCCGCCCGAAAATTAAGCTCCGTAGGAGCAACATTATCGTGAAAAAAATAGCGGTAACCGAAATGTGATTTGGCTGCCTTTAAGAGAATGGCATTTTACCTGCGGACCGTACAGCCGTCCCGCTGTGACTTATGGGCTTTTGTTATTACATGATGCTACTCAGGTTTCGACGAAATCTGACCTCCGACTTCCGACTTCATAAACCAGCCAAATGATAAGGCCGTCCCTATAAGACTTGTATTATTGTTAATCTTCAATTCTTCTGAAAAACAAAAATGCCCGGCCGCAATCAGCCGGGCATTTTTGTTTTATGATAAAACCCTTAAGCACCATTACTGCCTGATCAGCAGGGAAGTTCCGTTTTGTTTTCTGTCGGAAATTGTAAGCTGATAAACGCCCGGCTTCAGCGCGCTGATGTCAATTTCCAGACTTCCGGTGTTTTCCGCTCCGGTGCGCGATGTTACCATTCTGCCGTCGGTTGTGCTGATTGTGTAATTGATCAGGCGGGCAAATGCCTTTGTATCCACATGTATCTTCTTCTGTGCCGGATTTGGATAGAGAGAGAGCTGAATAATATCGTTTTTGGCAATTCCTTCGCAAATATGGAATCCAACACTGATTTCATCCCTTCCGGAGCATTCGCCCGATTCGTATTCAACGCGCAGGGCAACCACATTCAGCCCGATTCCGGTTGAGTCGAGCACCAGTTGATTGTTTTCCGATATCAGGATATCGTTGGCATACCATCTGACCTGATCGTAGCCTGTACCGGCATCGAATGAAATGCTGCCATTTGCGCACAACAGGGTATCCGCTCCCAGATAAAACTGCTCGAACGGAATCACCGTAACCTTAATCTCGCCGATTGTGGCCCGCATCTGCGTATCTGTAACCAGCACGGTGTAGGTTGTCGTTACTTCCGGCGAAACGGTAATGGTGGGAGTGGTTTCCATTGTACTCCAGGCGTAGCTGTATGGTGGGTCACCGCCGCTAACCTCAACGGAGAGGGTAACCGATTCGCCCTGGCAGATGGTTACATCTTCGGTATGGAGTATCAGCGGGCGATAGTTTTCGATACGGTCTCTGTAGCGGGCGGTCATTATTCCGTTTTCAACGGTTACGGTGAGCAGGGGAAGGCCCTGATCTTTTCCTAGCCACTGGTATTCAATGTAATTTCTTGTGATCGGGATTCCCATTTGCAGGGTGTCGAGGTAGAGGCTGTCGTGCTCATAAACAGTGGATTTCACCCTCAAAACTTCATAAGTTCCGTAAGGAGTTTCGAGCGATCCCCAACCGTCAACCAGGTTTACCCGTTTGCGTTCAATGCCAAAATAACCCATATTCGGCAGGTTCAATGAGTATTTTGAATTACTTGAATCGGCCGGCTTGCCATACTGAAGCGGGAAGGTGTAGAGCAATTCCGGCTGGTCGAATTTCATAGGTATGGGAATTCCCATGGCGGAAGTGGCATAGCCTGCCCTGCGGTAGCTGTTCTGGTTTGAGATGTAATATGCATAAGTATCGGTGAGCTCAAAACCGGGAATGAAATCGAGCCCTTCAATGGGGTTGGCAAGGTTTACACCGGTTCCGAAAAAGGCAATCTGATATAAAAACGGAGTGGAGCTGAAACTTACATACTCTTCCACATTCTGGGCATTGGGCTGAAGACCGGTAAAATTCCAGGAATAACCCGGCCCCGTTGCCGCCGGATCGACAAAAGCAATATTCACATTCGCCGTACTCATGCGGATGGTGTCGCCCACCACCGGCATATCACCGGCATTAATGGTAATCTGGGCAAAGGCAGGGTAGAGGGAGAATGATAAAAAAGCAGTCAGCAGGGTAAAAAGTCGTTTCATACTGATTTTTGTTTTTCGGGTTGTGGTTGTTAGGTAATAAATTGGTTTTTAATGATTTGATTGTTTATTGGTGCAATTGTCAACATTTCCGCAAAATGCAATTGCCATATCGGCATTAACAATTTTCTGTGGCATCTGTTTGCTTTCGCACAATTAATACGAATTGTATTTGCAAAATAGTCAAAGCTGTTTTGTAAATTACAATCGTTAATGCCGGTGGTTAAAATATTCAGAACAATTGAGCAGAGCAATAATTGGTCTGTTATATTTTTCCAACCGGTATAATCAAGCAGTTCAAAGATGATCAGCGTTTCAGGCCAAGGTTTTTGTAGGTTTCCCTCAGCGCTTCATGATCGTCCGTAATAATCAGCAGCTTATCCTTTTCTTTCAATATTGTTTTTCCTGAAGGAACAAAAAAAGTGTTATCCCGCTTGACCATAACAGCCAGCGTTTTGTCGGGAAGTCCCATGTTCATCAGTTGTATTCCGTTTTCGAGCATCTTTTTAGTGATTTCGATTTCGCAGGTAACACTTTTGATGTCATCATCGAGATCAAATCCGAAGCTTTTTGGCTTTTTAAGGTTTGAAGACTCATTTGCTACTCCAAGCCACCTGGCCATCAGCGAAATGGATGTTCCCTGAACCAGCAGAGATACGAGGGTACAGAAGAACACGACATTGAAGATAATCCGGGCATGGGGAATGTTCTCGGCCAGCGGAATAATGGCAAAAATAATGGGTACGGCTCCCCTCAGTCCAACCCACGAAACAAAGGTTTTATCTTTTATGGACATTTTTCTGAACGGAAGCAGGCATAAGAATACGGTAAGAGGCCTTGAGATGAAAATCATCAGCAGGCTTACGCCAAGAGCCGGCAGGATAATTGGCACCAGTTCGTGCGGGTTTACAAGCAAACCCAGGGTAAGGAACATAATTAGCTGGAACATCCAGGCCAGCCCGTCGAAAAAGTTGAGTGAAGAACGCTTGTGGATGAATCTGGCATTTCCGATGATCAGTCCGGCGATGTACACGGCGAGGAAGCCGTTTCCTTTTATAAAATAGGTAACTGAGAAAATGAAAATGCAAAAGGTGAAAACCAGGATGGGATAAAGCGAATCGTTTCCGATTTTTATGTGGTTGATGGTGTAAACAGCCAGTTTGCCGAGCATATATCCGGCTGCGGCTCCGATTACCAGTTGTAAGACCAGCAATCCGGCGGCCCACAGGTAGTTGGGCGTAGTGCCCATCTTTATAATTTCTATCAGTGTGATTACCAGTACATACGCCATTGGATCGTTGCTTCCGCTTTCGAGTTCAAGCATGGGCCTCAGGTTGTTTTTCAGGCTGATTCCCCGCGAGCGGAGGATGGAAAATACGGAAGCCGAATCGGTGGATGACATGGTGGCTGCCAGCAGCAGGGCAGTGGTCAGGCTGACACCTGCCGTGAGTTCCGTTGATTCCAGAATCCACCAGGTTATTATGCCGGTTATGAAGGCTGTTAGCAACACCCCCAGGGTTGCCAGAATTACCCCCTGCGAAATAATCGGGCGTATTTCCGAGAATTTGGTATCCATCCCTCCGGAAAAGAGAATTACACACAATGCCAGCGTACCAATGGTATTGGCAATACGGATATTTTCAAAATGAATACCCAGCCCGTCACTGCCACTCAGCATTCCGATAATAAGGAACAGCAGCAGTGCCGGTATTCCAAATCTTGAACTTGCTTTTCCCGCAAGGATACTAAGGAAAAAAAGGACAGAAAATGCCAGTAATGCTATCTCTAACTGAAGGTTCATCAATCACAATTTTATATTTCTCAAAAATAGGGAAAAAGCCTTTTTATAATGAATTTCAGCCGGCAAAAGAGTGAATAATTAATCATTTTTCTACCGGATAGCTTATGTTCCCGTATGATTTTCCTTGATAATCTGCTTTTTACGCTGCCTTCGGAAAAGATCGGAGAAGCGATCGAACTCAATCCGGTAATATACCCCGACGCCTTGTTTGTAGTCGGCATTGTAGGAGGCAATCTCGTACAGATTGTTTGATTTGTTGTAGGCTTTTACCCTGAACTGACCATCGGGGGTGATTTTTATATCGATTAACACATCACCGACAATGTTGCTGGCATATTGTGTAGTTCCGGAGGTAATTACACCAAAGTTCCCGTCGATGGTTACCCGGTCATCGAAAAGGTTGGTTGAAAGCGCCACTTCAAGCGCTTCAGTCGAGAAGTCGCCGTCTGTACGGTAGTTCACTCCGATATCCACATCCTTGCTTATCTGCGAAAGCATGTTGCTGAGCTGCCCCGTAATCATGTCGATTGATGAGGAGCCCACGCTTCCCGCAAGGCCTACATTTCCGCTGAAGCTGAATGATTTAAGAAGAAGCAGTGATACCATCTGCTGGGTCATGCTTACATCGTTGGTGGTGTCGATGACTGCAAAAACCGACTGCTGCAGCGTTTCTTCAACATCGGGCAGCCGGATGCTGAAGCCGATATCGGGGTTGTAAAGATTGTTTTTCAGATGGATGATACAGTCAACCGGAATGGTGCGGTTTGCATATTCGGGAACGGCTGCCAGTTCGGGGATGCTTTTCAGAGACGCCCTCAGCTTATATATGGCTTTTACATTGATGTCGGCTTCGTACGGGCTGCCCCTGAATGAGATTTTGCTGCCCTTATCGATGGTAAAGGTCCGGTTCAGAAAATCCTGTAGGGTAAACAGAAAGCTTCCGTTTTCAATGGCATAGTCGCCGAACATGGTAATATCGCCCCTGGTATCGATGCCAATCTGAAGCTCACCGTACCCATTTCCCTTGATGTTTCCGATGTTTTCGGGCAGGAACAGCTGAATGCCCGCATCCCGGGTGATATTCAGGAACATATCCAGTTTTATTCCCGATGTTTCAGGCTCAAACCTTACCGGTTTGGAGTCGGCACTTTCGGCCGATACAAACCTGATGTAACTGTTTTCTGAAGCATCCACATCGAGATTAATGGGGAAATAGATGTTTGTTCCCTTTTCCGATTTGGCATTGATTTTCATGGTAAGATCATCGAACGGCCCTTTGATGTTTACCGTTCCCGTGGCAAAGGCGCTACCGTAGAACAGCTCATTGTCCTTAAAGGTGGTATTCAGCCCCGAAAGGTTATTGGCATTTACGGTCATGTCCATAACCATGTCTCTGAAGTAGTTATGGTTCAGCTTGAAGTTCAGCAGACCGGTATTTCCCAGCGAGTCGTACACCATAACATTGGTGGCGCTGATTAGCTTCGGGCTTACCTCTACCTTGTCGGCTAAGGAATAGGTAACATTCAGAAAATCAACTTTCATACTGGTTCGCAACAGTTCCAAACTACCGTTAAATGCCGGTTTATCAAACGCACCTTTCATGGTAAGGTGGCCGCTTGCGTAGCCTTTCAGATTGGAGGCAAATCCTTTGAGGAAGGGATTCAGGGTTGCCAGATTGTAGTTCAATGTGTTGATATCGAGGTCGAAGTTGTCGGCAGCCTCCCGCGACGGGTTGATAAAACCCTTGATGGAAACGGGGATGTGCGTACTCACATTTCCTTTGAATATTACGGAAACATCAACATCGAGTCCCGATTTTTCATTATCCCAGGTGGTAATTATGGTCGCATCGCCGAGCCGTTCGTGGTTGAATGCAAAATTGGCGATACTCAGATTGGCAAGCAGCTTTTTATCGCCGTAAAGGTCGTTTGCCGAAACATGGCCGCTGAGGAAGCCGTCGAAGTCAATGTCGTCCTGATTCAGCAGGATGTCGGTATGCGAGATGTCGAAGCGGTTGAAAACCAGAGAAAGCGTCTCCAGGGGATCCTCTGAAATTTTTCCCGAAATTGCCACCTCCTGATTCAGCCCTTTGATTTTCAGATTGTTGACAAATACAGAGGTGCTGTCGATGATCAGTTCGCCTTTTTGGCTTGCCGAAAATACGGAATCGTTTACAACGAAATCGGCTTTCAGAATGCCCGCTTTGATTTGTGGATAATCGTTAAACGCCAGATAGCCGTTCAGATCGCCGCTGTTTCGGATTTTTTTGTCTTCATCCTTCCATTTTATGCTGTAGCTGATGCTGTCGCCGCTCATCACGGCGTCGAAACTGAAATTGTCGATGCCGAGCGCCTGTTTGTTATGGTCCGACGATTCCCTGAAAATGATTGAGGAGATGCCGGTTGTAAGAGTCAGCGAATTTTCCCTGTTCTGACCGCGGATATACCAATCCTTGAATTTAACCGAATTGTATTCTATAAAATCAGATTTTCCGTTGAGAAGTATGGTTCTGGATGTGGAGTTGTAACTTCCGTAAATTGAGGTGGTGGAATGTACCTTCAGCTCAGGCAGAAACAGTTCGGTAAGTGCACTTACATCTTTTATCACAATGTTGTAGTCGAAGAGCTGTTCTTCCGCCACCTTCCGGTCGGCTGCAGGCGTTGGCTGGATTGATGGAAGATAGGCGTTAATAATGTTAAGCAGCGATGAGTAGAAGTCGGTGAAGGCAAACTTGCCCGAAAACTCGGCATTGGCAAAATCCGATTCAAGGCTCAGCGACTTTAATTCTTCACTGAAGGTAACGGTTTTAAGTTCAATTTTCTCGACAGGATAATACTTGCCTGACTCTTTATACAGCGTATTGTAAAAATTGAGGGATCCCACCATATTGTCGATGTTGGTTCCCGAGAAATTGAGGCTCATCGAGGTGCTGAGCGATGAGGTGGAATCCCTTTCCCACAGGTGAAGTTTGGTCAGATAGGCATCCTTCACTTCCGAAATAAAGTTGAAGCGGGGGATGGAGTCGGAGAAGTCGATGATTCCGTTGAAGTCGAGGTCGATCAGGTCATCTCTCAGGGTAAGTTGCCCGTTGAATTCCTTGTTTTCAAGTAATCCGTTGAGTCTTATGTTGTTAAATTCATTACCCAGCATTTCAATATGCTGAACGGTACCGGCCAGAGCAATTGTTACCTCGTTATGCCTCGATATCATACCATCGATTTCGGAGTTGAAATCGACAAGGCCAAGGTATTTCTCAGCCTTCAGGCTTTTCCCAAGCTGCCACTTCGATAAAATGAGGTTTCCGCTGTACTGCACATTCATCTGTTTATCGGTCTTCAGGCTGAGGTCGGTTTTTACCGTTCCCGCTCCGGTTCTGAAGGTTGCTGCCGATACAAAGTCGTTGATAAATCCCGTGAAGTATCCTTTGATGCTGATGTTTCCGAGGTTGGCAATTATTTCGGGAAGCCCCATTCCCTGCCCGTTGGGCAGCCTGAAAGCATTCAGGTCGCTGTAGTTGGTACGGAACTCCTTGATATTAAGGTGAATGAATGTTTCGTTGATGTCGGGCAGCCCATCCATATTGATGTTGCCGTCGAAGTAGGTGTAGTTCCGGTATCCGAACCGGAATTGCTTGGCTTTCAGCGAAGAAACCGTTCCTGAAACGGTTCCGTGCAGCTTTACGGACTCGTTGATGCCGGCCAGCTCAGGGGCAAAATAGCCGATGTCGCCAATTTGCAGGGTTGTCCGGTCGAAAACGCCGTACATCTTAACACTGTCGATGAAGTGGTTGTAGCTGTTGAAGCCGGCATGGCTGAATTTCAGATCCAGGTTAATGTCGCTATCGGGGGTTTTGATGTGCAAATCCCTGGCTACAATGGAATCTTTGCTGATAAAGCAACTGGCGCTGAAACGGTTAAGTGTGAATCCTGATTTCTCTTTCAGGCTCAGGCTGAGGATTTCGGCAGTGATGCTGTCGGGATGAATGGCAAGCCTGCGCACATCGAGGTTGAGTCCGGATATGGCAATGTGGTTGTAGTCAATCCCCTGAAGTGTATTCTCCTTTAGTTCATCGTTGTAGGTGAAATCTGCTCCGGTCAGCTTAATGCCCGAAATGCCTGTTTTCCACGGCCTGCCGGGTTCCGTTGCGGTGGTATCGCTGCTGCTGAAATATTCGGCGATGAAGTCGAAATTCATCAGGCTGTCGGCGGCATTCCGGGCAAGATTTATCTCGGGATTGTCAAGGCTTACCGCTTTAATGCCCAGAAACCTCCGTTTCAGGTCGAGCTTCCCGAAATTGACTTCAAGGCGTTCGGTTTTCAGCAGGTTTCGGTTTTGCCGGTCTTCAATCACCACATCTTCCAGAACAATATTCAGGAACCACGAGATATCCAATGCGCGAATGCTGATGCGCGTTCCCAGCTCATCCGAAAGATAGCCCGAAGCAAACCTTACCAGCCTCGTCTGCACATAGGAAGTGCGGAAGATGCCGTATATGGTGAATACCGACATCAACATGACTACAAGTGTCAGGCCTGATATTTGAAGTATCTTTTTGATAACTTTGCAGTGTTATTTCTGTTATTTCTCTGACGGTTTCTTTCAGGAAGTTAACAATTTACAAAGGTCTTAAAAATCGGGCTTCGATTTTCACCGATGCCGGATATTTTCCAAAGTTCCGGCGTTGCCCGAAGTTTTATTGAAAATATTATGCCAATCTATATTCTGGGAATAGAATCGTCGTGCGACGATACTTCAGCCGCGGTTCTCGACGGTACCACCATGCTGTCGAATGTTACCGCCAACCAGCAGGTGCATGCCAATTACGGCGGTGTGGTTCCTGAGCTCGCTTCGCGTGCGCATCAGCAAAACATCATTCCGGTTATCCACGAAGCCATCGGAAGGGCCGGTATCCGGAAGGAAGACCTTGATTCAGTGGCTTTTACCCGCGGACCCGGACTGCTGGGATCGCTGCTGGTGGGCACTTCGTTTGCCAAATCGTTTGCGCTGGGGCTGGGCATTCCGCTGGTGGAGGTGGATCACATGCAGGCACACATCCTGGCCCATTTTATTCGTACTCCGCAATCGCAGGGGCAGGTGCCGGAATTTCCTTTCCTCTGCCTTACCGTCTCGGGCGGACACACCCAGATTGTTCGGATAGATGGCCATTTCGATATGGAAGTGATAGGCCGTACCATCGACGATGCTGCCGGCGAGGCTTTCGACAAAGCCGCGAAAATAATGGGGCTTCCGTATCCGGGAGGCCCGCTGGTGGATAAGCTTGGCAAAGAGGGAAATCCAAAGGCGTTCGGCTTTGCGAAACCAAATATCCCCGGCCTGGATTACAGTTTCAGTGGGTTAAAAACCTCTTTCCTCTATTTTCTGCGCGACCGTTTGAAAGAAGACGCTGAATTTATCGAAAAAAACAAGGCCGATCTCTGCGCCTCCATCCAGGATGCCATTATCGGAACGCTGATGGATAAACTGCTGAAGGCGGTGAATGAAACGGGAATCAGACAGGTGGCCGTGGCGGGAGGGGTGTCCGCGAATTCAGCCCTGCGAAACGCATTTCTGGAGCAGCAGCAGAAAGGGGCATTCAGGGCATTCATCCCCGAATTTCAGTTTACCACCGATAATGCCGCCATGATTGCGGTGGCCGGATATTTTAAATATCTGAAAAAGGAATTTGCCGATCTTTCGGCATCGCCGTATTCAAGGGTAGAGAACAGGATTTAAACCGGTTGGTACATCAGCCTTTTCCGGCTTGTTTACTGCATTTCAATAAATCCCCGCTGTCTGGCTTTTCGCAGCATTCCCGTTTCCCTTTCCAGCGTAAAGATTCGTCCGGGCGTTTTCCCTTTGGGCATATTATCCCTTATATATCTGTTTAACAGATAGTTGCTGAAATTGTCCGCGTTGTAATAACCCGCATTCCAGCCGGCTTCATACAGGTCGTACACCTGCAAGCTGTCAACATGGTAAAGGAATTTCACTTCGCCCGAAATGGCAAAATAGCGGTATTCGGATGCAACATGATCGCTTACCTGATAGTTGTTGTAAACCACCCGGATTGAGGTGTCGTTCCGGTTCATGCCCGAAATTTCGAACCAACTGTTTATATTGACGCCGGTAATGTCGAACTCGTAGCTGTAATTCTCCTCGTCGCTGAAACTGGCTTGTTCCTCGACCGGAATATAATACTCCTCAATCTCAAGCTGCGCAAGGTTGAGGATGATTCTGTCGGAAGACGACAGGAGGAAAGAATGGGCGCTTTGTCCGCTGAATACCTGATATTGCGCCTGCCTCAGGCCGAACACCAGGCCGTTCATATAGCCTTCAATAAAAATTGAGTCGTCGAGGTACTGAATCAGTTCGGTGTATCCGAGCAGTTTTGCGCTTCTTTCCGCTTCGGGAATTGATTCGACATTGATTGAATCGGGTACTTTGTACCCTTCCTTATAGATAAAATCGGGCCGGATAAGCAAAACCGCTTCGGAGTCCCTGTTTTTCAGATATTCTGAAGCCAGTTTCCGCTCAATGGTGCATGAACTGAGCAGCATCATAAAGCCGGCGGCGAAAACCGCCAGCCTTACGATGCTTGTATGCCCTGATTTTATCATAACTTTATGATGTAGTGTTAGTTAATCGCGTTTTCAAGCAAAGCTTTGCCGAACTTCAGCCCGAATTCCCTGGCTTTTTCTTCTTCCGGAGCGTTGGGTGAGAATTTGATGAAGAAATTCTCATCAAACACTTTCAGTTTCAGGTTCTTCAGGTTTGCTTCGATGATGGCGGACCCTTCGCCGCTCCAGCCGAACGAACCGAATGCCCCGGCCAGTTTGCCGCGGTCGCGCAGCGGGTTGATCAGCGCAAATACCTGGTATATCTGCAGCAGAATGTTCTGGTTAATGGTGGGCGAACCCAGCAGTATGGCCGATGCTTTGGTAAGCTGGGAGTCGATTTCGCCGATTCCGGTTTTTTCTATGTCCATCACTTCCACATCAATGTCGCCGGCCTGCCTGATTCCTTCGGCAATGTAGCCCGACAGGTCGCCGGTGTTGTGGTAGGCGGATACATAAGCGATAAATACCCTGTTTTTCTGCGGATTGGCGACGGCTTCAGCTGCGCGCTGTTCCGACAGGTCAACATATCGTTTCCAGTTGCTGCGGAGGATGGGACCGTGGCCGGTGCAGATGGCTGCGATATCGAGCGGCCTGATCTTTTCGATGGCTTTCAGCATGAATTTGCTGAACGGCTTCAGAATTACATCGAAATAATAGAAGAATGCATCGTCGTAATCGCCAACCAGGTCGTCGAACATCTCTTCGGAGCAGTAGTGTGCGCCGAATGAGTCGCAGGTGAAGAGCAGTTTGTCCTCTTCAAGATATGTATATATGGAATCGGGCCAGTGCAGATTTGGCGCATTGATAAACCTCAGGGTTTTGTTGCCGAGCGAGAGGGTATCGCCGTCTTTAACCTGCATGGACTTGAACTCAATGCCAAACTGGTCGTTCAGGTACCGGATGGCATTGCCGCTGCCAACCACGGTGGCATTGGGTGCCAGCTTCAGCAGGTTGGCCAGGTTGCCCGAATGGTCCGGTTCGGTATGGTTCAGTATGATGTATTCAATTTCGGAAGGGTCGCAAACCTGCCTGATTTTCTCAAGATAAGTGTCCCAGAATTGCAGTTTGGTGGTTTCGACTATGGCTTTCTTTTCAGCATTGATAAAATAGGAATTGTAGGTGGTGCCGTATTTGGTTTCCATCACCACATCGAATGTAACGATGTCGAAATCTAGCACTCCAATCCATTTTACATCCTTTGTAACCTCAAGTACCTTTTTGTCAG